>DASSQL010000429.1:0-3398 GCA_035702525.1 Ornithinibacter sp.
CAGGATGGTGCCGCCGTGGGCGACGGTCTCCTTGACGAACTCGTACGCGTTGTTGATGTAGGTCACCGACTGCTGCAGGTCGATGATGTAGATGCCGTTGCGCTCGGTCATGATGAAGCGCTTCATCTTCGGGTTCCAGCGCCGGGTCTGGTGCCCGAAGTGGACGCCGCTCTCGAGGAGCTGGCGCATGGTGACGACGGCCATCGTCGTTCTCCTTGCTCTGTGGTTGTCAGTTACGTCGGTGGCGCTCCCCTCCTCCTGGAGGGTCGTCATCCACCTGCCTGGTGTCCGGGCCACACCCCGAACGGACGCTCCCGAGGGGGCGATCCGCCACTGCGGTGGTGTGCCCTGCGCCGCCCGTGAGGGGTCGCAGAGAAGGACACGCGAATTCGACCGGCCGAGACCGGTCGTGTGCTCAGTCTACGGACGTGCGGCCTCGCCCGCCTAATCGGCTCGAGCACGCCCGGATGCCGTGCCGGGGCCCGTTTCGTCTCGGGTGACCACACGGCATCCGGCAGGTAGGTTCTCGACCTCGTGGGCCGCATCCTCGACGTCATCGCGCCGCCCCGCATGGGGGCGGGCTTCCGGTGGCTGCTGGCGTCGTCCTGGACGTCGAACCTCGGCGACGGGATCGGTCTGGCCGCCGGGCCGCTGCTCGTGGCCTCGCAGACCCGCAACCCCGTGCTCGTGGCCATGGCCGCCCTGCTCCAGCGGCTGCCGTGGCTGCTGTTCGGGCTGTGGGCCGGGGCGATCGCCGACCGGGTCGACCGCCGCCTGCTCGTGGTCGTCGCCGACCTGCTGCGGGCCCTGGTCGTGGCGGTGCTGTGCGTCAGCATCGTCACGGGCTGGGTCGACGTGAGCGTCGTGCTGGTCACCACGTTCCTGTTCGGGGTGGCCGAGGTGTTCGCCGACAGCGCCAGCGGCACCCTGCTGCCGATGCTGGTGCCCCGCGAGGACCTCGGCATCGGCAACGCCCGGCTGCAGGCGGGGTTCCTGACCACCAACCAGCTGGTCGGGCCGCCGGTCGGGGCGTTCCTCTTCGCGGTGGGCACGGTCTGGCCGTTCACGGTGCAGGTGCTGTGCGTGGCGCTGGGGGCACTCCTCGTGGCCCGCATCGCGACCCCGCCCGGGGCGCCGCGCGACCTCGAGGGCACCCACGTGCGCCGCGACATCGCCGACGGGCTGAGCTGGATCCGGCGGAACCCGCCGGTGCGCACGCTGGCCCTCGTCATCCTGGCCTTCAACGTGACGTGGGGCGCGGCCTGGTCGGTGCTGGTGCTGTGGTCGCAGGACGTGCTCGACATGGGGCCGGTCGGCTACGGGCTGCTCACCACCGCGGTGGCCGTCGGTGGGCTGGTGAGCACCAGCTCGTACGACGTGATCGAGCGCCGGGTGCCGCTGGCGACGGTGATGCGGCTCTGCCTGCTGCTCGAGGTGCTCACCCACCTCGCCCTCGCCCTGACCCGCACGGAGTGGCTGGCCTTCGTGATCATGGTCGTCTTCGGCGCGTACGCGTTCGTGTGGGGCACCGTGTCGCAGACCGTGCGGATGCGGGCCGTGCCGATGGAGTTCCAGGGGCGGGTCGGGTCGGTCTACGTCGTGGGGCTGTTCCTCGGGCTGGTCATCGGCCAGGCACTCGGTGGGGTGATCGCCGACCGGTGGGGGCTCACCGCGCCGTTCTGGTTCGCGTTCGTCGGGTCGGGGATCACCCTGGCCCTGGTGTGGCGGCAGCTGGCGGCCATCGCGCACGTCGGTGAGCCGGCCGGGTGACTCGTGGCACGGCATCCGGGCTCGTGGAGGTGCGACGGCAATAGCCTGCGGGAATGACCTCCTCCACCGGCCCCGTCGATCGCCCCTTAGGAAACGCGGCTCTCGCCCCGTTCGGGACGACGATCTTCGCCACGATGTCGGCGCTGGCCGCCGAGCACGACGCGATCAACCTCGGGCAGGGGTTCCCCGACACGGACGGGCCGCCGGAGGTGCTCGAGGCCGCCGTGGCGGCGATCCGTGGGGGGCGCAACCAGTACCCGCCGGGAGCAGGGGTGCCCGAGCTGCTCGACGCGATCGCGGTGCACCAGAAACGGTTCTACGGGCTGGAGGTGGACCCGGCGTCGGAGGTGCTGGTCACGGTGGGGGCGACCGAGGCGATCGCGGCGACGGTGCTGGCCCTGGTGCAGCCCGGCGACGAGGTCGTGACCTTCGAGCCGTACTACGACTCGTACGCGGCGACGATCGCCCTGGCCGGCGGGGTGCGGCGCACGTCGGTGCTGCGCTTCCCGGACTTCGCCGTCGACGAGGAGTCGCTGCGGGCGGCGTTCTCGTCGCGGACGCGTCTGGTGCTGCTGAACACGCCGCACAACCCGACCGGAAAGGTGTTCACGCGCGCCGAGCTCGAGCTGGTCTGCGCGCTGGCCCGCGAGCACGACGCGTGGGTGGTGACCGACGAGGTGTACGAGCACCTGCTGTTCGACGGTGCGGAGCACGTGCCGGTCGCGACGCTGCCGGGGATGCGGTCGCGGACCCTGACGATCTCGTCGGCGGGAAAGACGTTCTCCACCACCGGGTGGAAGGTCGGCTGGGTCTCGGGGCCCGCCGAGGCGGTGGCCGCGGTGCGGGCGGTGAAGCAGTTCCTCACCTACGTCGGTTCGGGACCGTTCCAGCCGGCGGTCGCTGCCGGGCTCGGGCTGCCGGATGCCGTGTACGCCGGCCTGGCGTCGTCGCTGTCGGCCAAGCGCGACCGGCTCGTCGAGGGGTTGGGGCGGGCCGGGATGTCGGTGTCGGTGCCGCGCGGGACGTACTTCGTGATCGCGGATGCCGCACCGCTCGGCGCCACTGACGCGCTCGCCTTCTGCCACGAGCTACCCGCTCGCGCCGGGGTGGTCGGGGTGCCGGTGTCGGTGTTCCACGACGACGTCGAGGCGGCGCGGACCCTGGTGCGGTTCGCGTTCTGCAAGCGGGACGACGTGCTCGACGAGGCGTGTCGACGGCTGGCCGCCCTGCGGGTCTGAGGCCCCGGGCTGACGGGCTGACGGGCTGACGGGCTGACGGGCTGACGGGCTGACGGGCTGACGGGCTGACGGGTTCGTTGCTCGCGGTCCACAGGGCCGGTCCTGGCCCCGTGGTCGTCCACAGGTTCGGGTCGTCGGTTCCGCCTCAGCACCGTGGTGGCGACGCTGGGGGCATGTTCCGATCCACCTTCCTGACCTTCGTCGTCGCCTCGGCGGCCGTCGTGCTGGCGACGTCGCTGGTGCCGGGGTCCATGGTGCGCGCTCCCGCCGCGGCGCCGGCCGCTAGGCCCGACGCCCGGGCCGGCCCGAGTCCGCCGGGGCCGCTGTCGTGGTCGCTCCAGGGGTGGTCAGGTTCGCCGTCCGGTGTGCGCGGGACTGCAGGTGGTTCGG
>DASSQL010000430.1:0-19784 GCA_035702525.1 Ornithinibacter sp.
GCCCAGGTGGGGACGACGTCCTACATCGCCGTCAAGGAGCAGATCCAGCCCTCCCAGACGATCGCGGTCTTCGACACCAACGACCTCGCGGTGCAGGCCCTGAAGAACAAGCAGATCGACGGCATCGTCGCCGACCTGCCGACGGCGTTCTACATGACTTCGGCCCAGCTCGACGACGGTGTCATCGTCGGCCAGCTGCCCGCCGAGGGCAGCACGCCCGAGCAGTTCGGCGCCGTGCTCGACAAGGGCAGCCCGCTCACCGCGTGCATCAGCCAGGCGGTCGACGCCCTGCGGGCCGACGGCACGCTCGACACCCTGGTGTCCCAGTGGCTGTCGACCCAGGGCGCGCCCGAGCTGAAGTAGCTCGTCATGTCGGGGGACACCTCGCAGCAGACGGGACCCGCGGCGGCCGACGAGGCCGACCCGTGGGTCCCGTCCGCGCTGGAGCTGGAGCGGCGGGCGTACCGCAGCTCGCGGGCCCGGCGCTCCTCGGTCGTCGCCGTGCTGTCGACGGCGGCCCTGGTCGGCCTCGCCATCGGCCTCATCGTCACCTCTCCGGGCTGGGAGCGGGTCAAGGAGACCTTCTTCAACTGGGACAAGGCGGTCGACTCCTTCCCGGCCGTCCTCGAGGGCCTCTGGCTGAACATCCGGATCATGCTGATCTGTGCGGTGCTCATCGCGATCTTCGGCCTGACCCTGGCGGTGATGCGCACCATCCGGGGACCGGTGGCCTTCCCGCTGCGGCTGTTCGCCACGGCCTACGTCGACCTGTTCCGCGGGTTGCCGCTGCTGCTCGTGCTCTTCCTCCTGGGCTTCGGTGCCCCGGCCCTGCGGCTGTCCGGGCTGCCGAGCTCGGCACTGTTCTGGGGTGCCAGCGCCCTCGTGCTGTCCTACTCGGCCTACGTCGCCGAGGTCTTCCGGGCCGGCATCGAGTCGGTGCACCCCTCGCAGCGTGCCGCGGCCCGTTCGCTCGGGCTCTCGTACGGCCAGACCCTGCGCCACGTCGTGCTGCCCCAGGCCGTGCGGCGGGTCGTGCCACCGCTGATGAACGACCTGGTCTCGCTGCAGAAGGACTCCGGCCTGATCGCCGTGCTCGGGGTCATCGACGCCATCCGCGCGGCCCAGATCGAGACGGCGACCGACTTCAACTTCACCCCCTACGTGGTGGCGGGCGCGCTGTTCGTCGCCCTCACCATCCCGATGGCCCGGTTCACCGACCACCTCGCGCGCAAGCAGGGCATGCACGGCGCGACGGGCTCGCTGTGAGGTCGCCGCGATGAGCCTGCTCGAGCTCGACGGCATCCGGAAGTCGTTCGGCGACAACGTGGTTCTCCGCGACATCGACCTCACGGTCGAGCGCGGCCAGTGCGTCGTGCTGATCGGCGCGAGTGGCTCGGGCAAGTCGACCCTGCTGCGCTGCGTCAACCTGCTCGAGGTGGTCGACGACGGCCGCATCCTCCTCGAGGGCGACGACATCACCGACCCCCGCATCGACACGGATGCCGTGCGCGCCCGGATGGGTGTCGTCTTCCAGGCCTACAACCTCTTCCCGCACCTGTCGGTGCTCGACAACATCACCCTGGCGCCGGTCCGGGTGCACAAGGTGGCCAAGGCCGAGGCGGTCGAGCGGGCCCGGGCGATGCTCGACCGGGTCGGGCTTGGCGACCGCGCCGACGCCCGCCCCGACGAGCTGTCCGGCGGCCAGCAACAGCGGGTCGCCATCGCCCGGGCGCTCGTCAACGACCCGACCCTGATGCTGCTCGACGAGGTCACCTCGGCCCTCGACCCCGAGCTCGTCGGCGAGGTGCTCGACCTGCTGCGGTCCCTCAAGGACGACGGCATGACGATGGTGCTCAACACCCACGAGATGGGCTTCGCCCGGCAGGTCGCCGACACGGTGTGCTTCCTGCACGACGGCGTCATCCACGAGCAGGGGCCGCCCGCACAGGTGCTCGGCGACCCCCGCGAGGACCGCACCCGCCAGTTCCTCTCGCGCATCCACACGTGAGCGACGACGACCTGCCCGAGGTCGGCGTCGGCCCCTGGGTCGGGCCGTGGCCCGAGGGCGAGCAGTGGGACCCCGACCTGCTCCGCGACGGCGACCGCCGCAACGTCGCCGACCGGTACCGGTACTGGACCATGGATGCCGTCGTCGCCGACCTCGACACCCGTCGCCACCCGTTCCACGTCGCCATCGAGAACTGGGGCCACGACTTCAACATCGGGTCGGTCGTGCGCACGGCGAACGCGTTCAACGCCAGCGCGTTCCACATCGTCGGGAAGCGCCGCTGGAACCGTCGGGGCGCGATGGTCACCGACCGCTACCAGCACGAGCTGCACCACCCGACCGTCGCCGACCTCGTCGCGTGGGCGGCGTCCGCCGGGAGCGGGGGCACCGGCATCCCGCTCGTCGGCATCGACAACGTGCCCGGCTCGGTGGCGCTGGAGACCTACGAGGTGCCGCGCGAGTGCGTGCTCGTTCTCGGCCAGGAGGGCCCGGGCCTGACCCCGGAGATGCTGGCGGCGTGTGACGTGGTGCTGCACATCGAGCAGTTCGGCTCGACCCGCTCGATCAACGCGGGGGCGGCGGGGGCCGTGGCGATGCACGCCTGGGTGCGGCGGCACGTCTTCGGGCAGCGCGTCACCGACGGGCGCGACGAGCGCTGACCTCCGTCACCGTGGCCGGGCCGAGGTGGCCCTGCGCTCACCGATCCGGTCGTGCACCGACGCGACGACGACCGACCCCTCGCCGACGGCCGACGCGACCCGCTTGACCGAGCCGCGGCGCACGTCGCCGACCGCGAAGACGCCGGGCACGGACGTCTCCAGGGGGTGGGGCGCGCCGGGGTGGCGCCACGCACGACGGCCGCCCTCGGCGAGCACGTCGGCACCGGTGAGCACGTAGCCCCACTCGTCACGCAGCACCGATTCGGGCAGCCACCCGGTTCTCGGACGGGCCCCGATCAGCACGAAGACCGCGTCGGTCGGCTCCTGCGAGGTCTCCCCGGTCTCGACGTCGCGCACCAGCACGTGGTCGAGCCGCGCCGTGCCCCCGCCGCCGACCACCTCACAGCGGAACCGCACGGACACCTCCGACGCCGCGAGGGTGTCGACGAGGTACTGCGACATGCTCGCCGCGAGCGACGGACCGCGCACCAGGAGGCTGACCCGGCTCGCGTACCGCGCGAGGTGGAGGGCGGCCTGGCCCGCGGAGTTGCCGCCCCCGATGACGTGCACCCGGCGCCCGAGCAGCCCGCGGGCGTCGAAGGCGGAGGCGCCGTAGTAGACGCCCGTCGACTCGAACGGCTGCAGGGCGGGAGCGTCGAGGCGCCGGTACGAGACCCCGGTCGCCAGGACGACCGATGCGCACCTGACCCGGCGTCCACCGTCCAGGCCCACCACCAGCCCGTCGGGCGTCGCCTCCAGCGACGCCGCGGCGCGCACGTGCGCGAACTGGCAGCCGAAGACCCACGCCTGCTGGTACGCGCGCTGGGTGAGGTCGGCCCCGGAGATGCCGCGGGCGAACCCGAGGTAGTTGCGGATCAGCGAGCTCGACGCCGCCTGGCCCCCGATCGACGAGCGCTCCACGACCAGGGTGCGGAGCCCCTCCGACGCCGCGTAGACCCCGGCGGCCAGCCCGGCCGGCCCGGCACCCACGACGACGACGTCGAACTCGGCGTCCTCCTCGACGTCGACGGCGAGCCCGTAGGCGGCGACCAGCTCGGGGTCGGTGGGGTCGACGAGCACCCGCCCGTCGTGCAGCAGGACCACGGTCTGCGGTCCCGGTTCACGCCCGGCACCGGCCAGCAGCCCGGTCGCCTCGGCCGAGTGGACGTCGACGAAGCGGTGCGGGATGCCGCTGTAGGCGAGCTGGCGCCGCACCTCGTGGGCACGGGGTGTCGAGGGGTCACCGACGACCGAGACCTCCCTGGGGCGCAGGCCGATGGCCCGGTCCCACTCGACGAGGAACTCGGTGACCGTGCGGTGGAAGACCTCGTCGGGCACGTGCCACGGGCGGATGACGTAGTAGTCGACCTGGCCCTGCGCCATCAGCGTCAGCACGAGGTCGGCGGTCTCTCGGTCGCCCCATGCCCCCCACTCGACGAGCAGGCCACGGCGGACGTCGGGGAACAGCTCGGTGGCCAGCTGGAAGACGCTGGGCCCACCGGCCACCGCGCCGGGGTCGTCGGCCAGCAGCACGGCGACCTGCCCGCCGTCGTCGGCGATCGAACGCAGCAGCGCGGCAGCCTCGAGGGAGGAGGTGGCCGGCCGCACGGCGTAGCGGGTCGAGTAGCGCTCACCGAGCTGCGCCACCACGGCGGCCAGGCGGTCGGGGTCGGCGGAGCAGGCGACGATGGCCGGCACGGTGGACTCCGCCTGGGGCAGCGTGGTCAATGGGGCCTCCGCCGAGGTCTGCTCGCGAGGTGGGCACTGCCGAGACTAGGACCGCCCGGGGGGCTGCGGCCAGCGTTGAGCCCCGGCGTCGTGACCCCCGGATGCGTCGGTCGTCGGTGCCGTTGCCCGTTGTCCGCGGTGCCCGCACGCACCCAGAATGTCGAAGGTGACCGGCACGGCATCCACCGAGCTCACGATGCTCTTCACCGACATCGAGGGCTCGACGACGCTGCTGAACCGGCTCGGCACCGAGTACGCGGAGGTGCTCGCGGCCCACCGCGACGTCCTGCGGACCGCCTTCCGCCGCCGCGGTGGTCGTGAGCTCGGCACGGAGGGCGACAGCTTCTTCGTCGTGTTCGACGAGGCCGACGACGCGGTGGCCGCCGCGGCCGAGGGGCAGCAGTCGCTCGAGTCGCACCGGTGGCCGGAGGGTGTCGCCGTCCGGGTGCGGATGGGGCTGCACACCGGGCACGCCGAGCCGTTCGAGGACAACCTGGTCGGCTTCGACGTGCACCTCGCGGCGCGGATCTCGGCCACGGCGCACGGTGGCCAGGTGGTCGTCAGCACGACGACCGCGGACCACGCCTGGGGCCGGCTGCCCGAGGGCACCTCGCTGGTGAGCCTGGGGGTGCACCGGCTCAAGGACATCCCGGACCCCCAGCAGCTCTGGCAGCTCACCGTGCCGGGGCTGCCCACCGCCTTCCCCTCGCTGCGCAGCCTGGGGGCGCCGGGGAGCCTGCCCACCCCACCGACGCCGCTGGTGGGTCGCGAGGGCGAGACCACGGCGCTGGCCGCCCTCCTCGGTGACGACCCGTGCCGGCTGGTCACCCTCACCGGTCCCGGGGGGACGGGCAAGACCCGGGTCGCCCTCGCGACGGCCCGGTTGCTGTCGGACCGCTACTCGCACGGGGTGCACTTCGTCGACCTCAGCGGTGCCACCGAGACGTCGGTCGCCTGGTCGACCGTGGCGGAGGTGCTCGGCAGGTCGGGCGACGACCCGGTCGCCCTGCTCGACCACCTCGGCCAGCGCCGGGTGCTGCTCCTGCTCGACAACCTCGAACAGCTCCGCGAGTCGGCCGGGGAGCTCGTCACCACGCTGATCGGCGGCACCCGTGCGCTGCGCGTGCTCGCGACCAGCCGGCGGCCCCTCTTCGTCGCGGGGGAGCAGGTCTACCCGGTGCCCACCCTCGGCCTCCCCGGCCCCGGCGACGGTCCGCTCACCCCGGAGGCGGCCGGCCGGGCGGATGCCGTGCGGCTGTTCGTCCAGCAGGCGCGCCTGTCCGACCCCGGGTTCAGGCTGGACGACGGCAACGTCGACGATGTGGTGGCGCTGTGCCGGCGGCTCGACGGCCTGCCACTGGCGCTCGAGCTCGCCGCTGCTCGGATCCGGCTGCTGCCGCCCCGGGCCCTGCTCGACCACCTCGACGAGGTCCTGGGCCTGCCGCTGCCGGGCCACCCGCACCGTCAGCAGTCCCTGCGGGCGACGGTCGCGTGGAGCTACGGGCTGGTCGACGCCGACCAGCAGCACGTCTTCCGGTGCCTCGCGGCCTTCGGGGACTCCGGTGGCGGGCTCGACGCCGTTGCGGCAGTGGCCGGTACGGAGTCGGCCCTCGGACCGGTCTCGGGGCTGCTCGACGCGGCCCTGGTGCGGGTGGACGACGAGCGGGGACAGCCGCGGGTGCGGCTGCTGCACACGGTGCGCGGTGTCGCGCGCGGGCTCGCCGTGGCCGAGGCCGACCTCGAACGCGCCCAGGAACGGCACGCCCGGCACTACCTCGGCGTCGCGCAGCATGCCGACGACCGGCTCCAGGGCCCGGGCGCCGTTGCCGCCCGCAGCCTCCTCGAGCTCGAGCTCGACAACCTGCGCTCCGCCCTCGACTGGTCACTCGGAGACGCCGGCACCGACTCCACCGGCGGCTCGACCGGGCCCGGCGACCGCGCCGAGCTCGGGGTGCGGCTGTGCTACTCCCTGACCTGGTTCTGGTACCTCACCGGCTACGGCGCCGAGAGCCGGCGGTGGCTCGAGCAGGCCAGTCGCGCGGCATCCGTGGCCCGTGGGCCCGAGCTGCCGCAGCTGCTCAACGCCCTCGGGCTCGTCCAGCTGCGGCAGGGCCAGCCGGAGGCCGCACGGGCCGTGATGGTCCGGGCGCTGGCGCTGTGGCGGGAAGCGGGTGACCGCGACGGGGAGGCCCTGGCCCTCAACGGGCTGGGCGCCGTGCACCGCGTCCTCGGCGAGAACGAGCGGTCGCGCGAGCTGCTCCGCGAGAGCATCGGCGTCGCGCGCCGGCTCAGCGACCGGGGGCGTGAGGCGATCGCCCTGACCAACCTGGCGCTCCTGGAGATCGAGGCGGGGAACCCCGCGACGGCGATCGACCTGCTCGCCGAGGCCGAGGTCATCGACACCGAGCGGGGCAACGCCTGGGGCGTGGCGGCCGACCGCACCAACCGGGTCATGGCGCTCCTCAGCTGCGGGCGGGTGTCCGAGGCGACCGCGGTGCTGCGTGACCTCGCGCCGTCGGTCGAGCAGTACGGCGACCCAGACCTGGCCCTGGCCGTCATCGACCTCGTCGCCGCGGCTGCGACACAGACCGGCCAGCACGAGCGGGCCCTGCGCCTCGCCGCGTGTGCGGCGCAGCAGCGGGCCGACGCCCAGCTCGCGATGGCACCCCAGGACGTCGACTTCCTCGAGCGCCGCCTGGTCGTCAGCCGGGCGGCGGTCGGCGACGTGGCACCGCTGGAGCAGGAGGGGCGCCGGCTCACCGTCAGCCAGGCCCTCGCCGAGGCGCTCGAGCTCCCGGCAGGATGACCGGCGGGCGCGTCGACGAAGGAATCGTCGGGGCCGCTGTCGAATCCGGGGGCTCTCGTGCGTCACCGTGGTGAGGCCGCACCCGAGCGGCCCGTGACGGAAAGGACCGAGCATGACGACCTACGCCATCCTGCTTCCCGGCGACGAGGACCACTGGGCGTCGGTGAGCGCGCAGGAGCGAGCCCGCGTCTACGCCGAGCACGACCGCTTCTCGCAGACCCTGGCCGCGCGCGGACACACGGTCGTCGGGGGCGCCGAGCTCGCCCACTCACGGGGCGCCCGCACGGTGCGCCAGGCGCCGGACGGCGGCCTGGTCGTCACCGACGGGCCCTACGCCGAGACCGTCGAGCAGCTCACCGGCTTCTACCTGGTCGAGTCCGACGACCTCGACGACCTGGTCGACGTCTGCGGCATCCTCGCGGCCACCGGTGACACGGTCGAGGTCCGGCCGTTCGCGGCGTCGGAGGCCTCGCAGTGAGCCGGCACCTGCTGCTGCTGCCCGCCCCGGAGGCCGAGTGGGCCCGGCTCCCGCCGGAGGAGCACGAGAAGGGGATGCGCTCGCACGAGCAGTTCCACCGTGACCTCGCCGCCGGGGGCCACCGGCTGCTGGCCGCCGGCCCGCTGACGCCCTCGGCGCAGGCGCTGTCGATGCGGCCCGACGGCTCGGGCGGGGCGCTCGTCACCGACGGGCCGTTCACCGAGTCGGTCGAGCAGATGGTGGGGTTCTACCTCGTCGAGACCGCCGACCGTGCGGACCTCGTGGGCATCGCCACGCAGTTCGCGGCGCGCGGCGAGCTGATCGAGTTCCGCGACATGGTCGAAGACGACGACCACGACCACGGTGGGGCAGCGTCGTGAAGCGCTACGTCGTGCTCATCGCCTACCGGCCGTGGGACTGGTCGTCGGCGACCCCGGAGGTGCGCCAGTCGTACGTCGACGCCCACGACGCCTTCCAGCACTACGTCGACGAGCACGGGTCGCACCTGGGGAGCGCGGCGCTGGGCGACGCCGACACCGCGACGACGTTGGCCACCGCCGCCGACGGTTCGCGCACCGTCACCGACGGGCCGTTCGCCGAGCTCGCCGAGCAGGTCGGGGGCTACTACGACGTCGAGCTGCCCGACCTCGACTCGGCGATCGCGGCAGTCCGGCTGCTGCCGGCCGCGTACACCGTCGAGATCCGGCCGGTCATCACGATCGACGGGCACGACCCGACGTGACGCCGGACGAGGCCCTCGTGGCGACCGTGCGCGAGGAGTGGGGCCGGCTCGTCGCCCTCCTCCTCGCGCAGTTCCGTCGCCTCGACCTCGTCGAGGACGCCCTCGCGGATGCCGTGGAGGCGGGCGCGCGCACCTGGCCGCGCGACGGCATCCCGGACCGGCCTGCCGCCTGGCTGATGACCGCCGCCCGCCGGCGGGTGCTCGACCGGCTGCGCGCCGAGGCGATGGCGGCACGCAAGGAGCCGTTGATCGTGGTCGACGCGGAGGCCGTGGCCGCCCTCGGGTCGACCGGCGCCGACCCGAGCGACCTCGTCGAGCTGGTCGACCCGGTCGACGACGACGTGCTGCGCCTGGTGCTGATGTGCTGCCACCCGGCCCTGTCGCCCGACGTGGCCAGTGCCCTGGCCCTGCGGCTCGTCGTCGGGGTGCCGACCGCCGACATCGCCCGGCTCTTCCTCGTGCCCGAGCCGACGATGGCCGCCCGGCTCACCCGCGGCAAGCACAAGATCGTGACGGCCGGCATCCCGTTCGGGGTGCCTGACGCGTCGGCGCTGCCCGAGCGGCTGGGCGTGGTCGCGCAGGTGGCCTACCTCGCGTTCACCGCCGGCTACGCGCCGGGCAGCGGCCCCGACCTGCTGCGCGCCGACCTGTCGGGGGAGGCCGTCCGCCTCGTGCGGGTCACCCTCGCCCTGCGCCCGGACGAACCCGTGCTGCGGGCCCTGCTCGCGCTGCTGCTCCTCCAGCACTCCCGCCGCGACGCGCGCGTCGACGCCGCGGGGCGGCTCGTGCTGCTGCCCGACCAGGACCGCTCCCGGTGGCACCTCGACGAGGTCGCCGAGGCGCTCGACCTGCTCGAGGGGATGCCGGCCACGGCCACCTCGCCGCTCGCCGAGAGCTACCGGTTGCAGGCCTACGTGGCGGCCGAGCACGCGACGGCGGTCACGGCATCCGACACCCGGTGGGACCGCGTCTGCGAGCACTACGCGGCACTGGTGGCGCTCAACCCGTCGCCGGCCGTGCGGCTGGCCGCGGCGGTCGCGCTGGCCGAGCGGGACGGGCCTCGGGCGGGGCTGCGGGCCCTCGACGAGCTGGATGACGCGCTGGCGCAGAGCCACCGGCTGCCCGCGGTTCGTGGCGAGCTGCTCGCCCGGGCCGGGGAGCGCGTCGCGGCCGTCGAGGCCCTCGACCTCGCGATCGCCCGGTGCGGCAACGACGTCGAGCGCGACCACCTCGAGCGCCGCCGCGCCGAGCTCGTCGCCGGACGAGGGTAGAGAACGCGCCGCCGGCCCTCGTCCGGTGCGGCGTGTTCTCTACTCTCGACGGGCCGCCACCGGCAGGCGCAGCAGCGCGACCGCGCCGACCACCAGCAGCGGCCACCACCAGTGCACCCCGTCGGCGCCGACGATGCCCTTCCCGGCCATGAACCCCAGCCCGCCGCAGGCCAGCACGGTGACGAGCACCGGCAGCCAGAGCGGCGGCGGCGGGGAGTCGTCGCGCCGCGGCGTCTCGAACCGACCGAGCAGGGCCACGAGGCCGAGCGTGACCGTGGCGAGCACCAGCCACCACAGCGGCCGGGTCAGCCACCACGTGCGGGTCAGTGGCTCGATGCCCAGACCGAACCCACCCAGCAGCAGCGAGACGGCCATCACCGCCACCATCGCCGTGAGGTGCCACAGGTAGAGGGTCATGATCCGGGTGTTGAGCAGCACCACGCCCGCCCAGGCCCGCGGCCGCCGCATCCACCGGGCCAGCAGCGGCTCGGCGGCCAGGACGATGCCGGCCTGCAGGAAGCCGAGGAACGCCAAGGTCACGCGGGTCGGGTAGGAGTTGTTCACCACCGCGCCGTCGAGCCCGATCATCGACACGGGGTAGGGCCCGGCCCACACCAGCGCGACCAGTCCCACGGCCCCGAGACCCGCCAGCAGCAGCCGCCGCCCGGTGCCGGCGAGCCGTCCGTCGAGCCACGCGTACCCGAGCTGGTGCACGGTCGCCCACACCACCAGGTAGTTGGCGAAGCCGACCCAGAGCGTGTCGGTCCCCAGGCTGACCAGGTCGACCAGCCCGCCGAGCAGCACCCCGGCGACCACCGACCACCAGCCCCACCGCTCCCACAGCCAGAGCGTCGCCGGCGCCACCGCGCACACGACGACGTACGCCGCGAGGAACCAGGTCGGCACCAGGGCCACCTGGGATGCCGTGCGCAGCGTCCCGCTCGGGACCCCGGCCGCGACGGCGATGGAGGTCGCGGCCAGCCAGGTGAGCAGCAGCGGCACGACGGGCACGAGGAGGCGACGCAGGCGCGACCGCAGCCACCCGGCATACGGCACCTCGCGAGCCCGCGCCGACCGCCAGGACAGCGCGTTCGCGTAGCCGCCGACGAGGAAGAAGACCGGCATCACCTGGAAGACCCAGGTGAGCGGGTGGGTCCACGACGCGAGCTCGAGCAGGTGACCTGGCACCAGCTCGCCGTCGCGCACCACCACCGCGGCGATCAGCCAGTGGCCGAGCACGACGACGCAGATCGCCCCGGCCCGCAACAGGTCGACGACGCGGTTGCGTGTGGCAGGGGTCGAGGCGGCGAGAGTTCGCACGGTCGCGAGGTCCATGTGACCAGCGTGGCGCGGCATCCCACCGGCGTCATGAGTATGCGGCGCCAGTCACGCAGCCGGGCCACTCCCTGCGATGCCCCCTGACGACGAGGGGTCGGGACGTGCCCGGGATCCAGCGATTCCGTCCGCGTGTCGTGACTCCTCGAGCGGCCCCGGGCGGGCGCGCGTCGAATTCGATGGCGCAGGGCGGAGGCGGTGCCGTGGAATGGGGGGATGACCCCCGACGCGCTGCTCGAGCAGTTCCACACCCAGGTGCGCCTGCGCGACCGCGACGCCGCGCCCGGCTTCGTCGTCGACCGCGACGGCCCGGTGCACCGCACCTACCCGCCGGATGCCGCGGAGCACGGCGCGATGGTCGAGTGCCCCGAGGGCCTGGGTGACGACCCCGACCACTGGGTCGCACGCCAGGTGGAGTTCTTCACCCAGCGCGGGCAGTCGGTGGAGTGGAAGACGTACGGCTACGACGAGCCGGCCGACCTGCCCGAGCGGCTCGTGCGGGCCGGGTTCGTCGCCGACGACCCGGAGGTCGTCCTGGTGGGCCGCTGCGTCGACCTCGTGCACGACGTCGACCTGCCCGCCGGCACGCGGCTGCGCGAGATCTCGACCGACGAGGACTGGGAGCGGGTGCGGGTCAGCGTCGACACGGTGTGGGGCGAGGACACCTCGTGGGTCAACGACGCGCTGCGAGCCGAGCAGCGTCGCGACCCCGACCTGCTGACCGCCGTCGTCGTCGAGGACCCCGCCACGCTCGAGGTGCTGTCCTACGGCGTGCTGCGCCTGCAGCCCGAGACCGAGTTCTGCGGGATGTGGGGCGGCTCGACCCTGGCGCAGTGGCGGGGGCGCGGGCTGTACCGCGCGCTGACCTCCTACCGCGCCCGGCTCGCCCTCGAGCGCGGCTACCGGTACGCCCGCGTCGACACCTCACCGGACTCGCGCCCCATCCTCATCGGGCTGGGGATGCAGGCCGTGGCCGACACCCGCCCCTACCTGCTCGACCCCGCCCGGGTTGCCGCAGAACGGGGTTCGGCCGGCTCCTGACCGGGCCGCCCGAGCGGCCCGTCGGATGCCACGTCGGGGCTACTGCCGGGTAGGTGAACCTCAAGTGTGAGCCGACCGGATTAGTGGAAGGATTCGACGCGTACCGGCACTCACTACCTCACGAGGAGAACCACCGTGCCCATCGCAACGCCCGAGGTCTACGCGGACATGCTCGACCGAGCCAAGGCCGGCTCGTTCGCCTACCCCGCCATCAACATCACGTCGAGCTCGACCGTGACGGCCGCGATCCGCGGCTTCGCCGAGGCCGGGTCCGACGGCATCATCCAGGTCTCCACGGGCGGTGCCGAGTACGCGTCGGGGTCGACCATCAAGGACATGGTGACCGGTTCGCTCGCACTCGCCGCCTACGCGCGCGAGGTGGCCAAGAACTACCCGGTGAACATCGCCCTGCACACCGACCACTGCCCCAAGGGCAAGCTCGACGGCTTCGTGCGCCCGCTCATCGCGGCGTCGGCCGAGCAGGTCAAGTCCACCGGGCTGCCGATCTTCCAGAGCCACATGTGGGACGGCTCCGCGGTGCCGCTCGACGAGAACCTCGAGATCGCCCAGGAGCTGCTCGCGCTCGCCAAGGCCGCGCACATCATCCTCGAGGTCGAGATCGGTGTCGTCGGTGGCGAGGAGGACGGTGTCGCCAACGAGATCAACGAGCAGCTCTACACGACGACCGACGACGCCCTGAAGACCGTCGCCGCGCTCGGCCTCGGCGAGAACGGCCGCTACATGGCCGCCCTCACCTTCGGCAACGTGCACGGCGTCTACAAGCCGGGCAACGTCAAGCTGCGCCCGGAGATCCTGAAGCAGTGCCAGGACGCCATCGTCGCCGCGCACGGTGCGGCCGCCGGCGACAAGCCGCTCGACCTCGTCTTCCACGGTGGCTCGGGCTCGCTGCCCGAGGAGATCTCGGCCGCCGTCGACTACGGCGTCGTCAAGATGAACGTCGACACCGACACCCAGTACGCCTACACCCGCCCGGTCGCCGACTGGATGCTGAAGAACTACTCCGGCGTGCTGAAGATCGACGGCGAGGTCGGCAACAAGAAGCAGTACGACCCCCGCGCCTGGGGCAAGGAGGCCGAGGCCGGCATGGCCGCTCGCGTCGTCGAGGCCTGCCAGAACCTGCGCTCGGCGGGCACCCACCAGGGCTGACCCTGCCGAACCGCCTCCGACCCCACCGGTCGAGAGCAGAGAACACGCCGTGCGAGGCCGACCTCGCACGGCGTGTTCTCTACTCTCGAGGCAACAGTCCTGCACCACCCGCTCCGACCTGGAGGCCCACCGTGAGCTCCGACCTGCTCGGCATCCCCCCGACCCACCTGCCCGAGGACCCCGCCGCCGAGGCGCTGGCCAACGGGCTGCGCCCCGAGCAGGTGGCGGCCGCCTACCCGTCGTCCTGCCTGGCCTGGGCGGTGCTCGCCGAGGACGCCCTGGCCGACCACCACGACGTCACCTCGTACGCGTACGCCCGCACCGGCTACCACCGCGGGCTCGACGCCCTGCGCAGGGCCGGCTGGCGCGGCCAGGGGCCGATCCCGTGGGAGCACGAGCCCAACCGCGGCTTCCTGCGCGCGCTCGCGGCACTGGCCCGCGCGGCCAACCAGATCGACGAGACCGAGGAGGTGCACCGGTGCACCGAGTTCCTGCGCGCCTCGAGCGCCACCGGGGCCCGCGAGCTCGGCCTCTGAGGCGACGGCGGCCGGATCGGCCGGACAGACGGAAGGCCCGGGCGCGAAACGCCCGGGCCTTCCTCTGACAGCCGTATCTCGAGCCCACCGGGAGCCGAGCGCTTCCCTCTCGCCAAGAAACGCCCACCCGATGGTCCCCTGCAACCTCGGCTGTGCTGTTCCATCGTGCCTCCCGCCGCCGAGGAGGTGCGACACTTGGGTGCCACTGGCAGGTATCGGCCACCCACGCAGGGGTAGGAGGTGGGCCGCATGGACGACCCCACGACATACGACGGGGGGGTGCTCCTCGTGCTCGAGGAGCAGCTCAGACGCGAGCTCGACCGCATCGAGGAGCGCCGCCGCGACCTCGACGCGTCCCGCGAGCTGCTGTCGAGGGTCACCAGCATCGCGCTCGGCGCCACCGAGCCGCCCAGCGAGCCGATCTCCGACGCGATCGCGCCCTCGGTCGTCAACCGGCTGCTCACCGAGACCACCGGCATGCTGCGCAACTTCGTGCTCACCATCTCCGAGGGGCCGGCCCTCGACGAGAGCACGATGCGCGCCAACGAGGACCGGATCCGGCGCGGCGAGCAGCAGCGCGCGGTCTACCCGGCGAACGCCCTGTCGTCACCGCAGGGCCAGCGGTGGATGACGGTGTGGAACGAGGTGGGCGAGGACCAGCGGATCCTGCCCACCACCGACACCGAGTTCGCGGTCTTCGGCGACACCGCCGTGGTGGCGCTGGCCGGCTGGGACGACCCCGCCCAGGGCTACGCCGTGATCCGCGACCCGCTCACCGTGCGGCTCTACACCGCCTACTTCGACCTCGCCTGGAAGCACGCGGTGCCCGCACCGGTCGTCGGCGGCCGCGAGGGCAGCGGCGACCCCAAGCTCGTCGAGCTGCTCGAGCTCGGCCTGAAGGACGAGGCCATCGCCCGCTACCTCGGCGTCAGCCTGCGCACCGTGCGTCGCCGGGTGGCGCACCTGATGGCCGTCAACGGCGTCGACACCCGGTTCCAGCTCGGCTGGGCACTCGCCCGGCGCCGGCGCTGAGCGGAACGGGAGGCGCACGGCATCCCGCGATAGGGTGGGGTGTACGAGGCCCCGGCGCGTACCCGCGAGGGGCCTTCGGCGCGTCGCGGCACCTTCGCCCGGCGCACGGGCGAGAGGAGCGGCGATGCCGGCGATCGTGCTGGTCGGAGCCCAGTGGGGCGACGAGGGCAAGGGCAAGGCGACCGACCTCATGGGCGGCGACGTCGACTACGTCGTCAAGTTCAACGGGGGCAACAACGCGGGTCACACCGTCGTCATCGAGGGCGAGGACGGCACCCGCGAGAAGTACGCGCTGCACCTGCTGCCGTCCGGCATCCTGACGCCGTCGGTGACCCCGGTCATCGGCAACGGCGTGGTCGTCGACCTCGAGGTGCTCTTCGAGGAGATCGACGGGCTCGAGGCCCGCGGCGTCGACACCTCACGGCTGGTCGTGTCGGCCAACGCCCACGTCATCGCCTCGTACAACCGCACCCTCGACAAGGTCACCGAGCGCTTCCTGGGCGCCCGCAAGATCGGCACCACGGGTCGCGGCATCGGCCCGACCTACGCCGACAAGATGAACCGGGTCGGCATCCGGGTGCAGGACCTCTTCGACGAGCACATCCTGCGCCAGAAGGTCGAGGCGGCCCTGTCGCTGAAGAACCAGGTGCTCGTCAAGATCTACAACACCCGTGCGGCAGAGGCCGACCGGGTCGTCGAGGAGCTGCTCGGGTACGCCGAGCGGCTGCGCCCGATGGTCGCCGACACCTCGCTGGTGCTCGAGCAGGCGCTGGATGCCGGGTCGAACGTGCTGCTCGAGGCCGGCCAGGCCACCCTGCTCGACGTCGACCACGGCACCTACCCGTTCGTGACGTCGTCGTCGGCCACCGCCGGTGGCGCGTGCACCGGGTCGGGCATCCCGCCGACCCGGGTCACCCGGGTGATCGCGATCCTCAAGGCCTACACGACCCGGGTCGGCGAGGGCCCGTTCCCCACCGAGCTGTTCGACGACGACGGCGAGACGCTGCGCAAGACCGGCGTCGAGTACGGCACCACCACCGGGCGGCCCCGTCGCTGCGGCTGGATGGACACCGTCATCGGCCGCTACGCCAACCGGATCAACGGCGTCACCGACTTCGTCATCACCAAGCTCGACGTGCTCACCGGGTTCGAGAAGGTGCCGGTGTGCGTGGCCTACGAGGTCGACGGCGTGCGGCACGACGAGATGCCGGTGAACCAGTCGGACTTCCACCACGCCAAGCCGGTCTACGAGCTGCTCGACGGTTGGTGGGAGGACATCTCCGGGTGCCGTGAGTTCGACGACCTGCCGGCGGCCGCCCAGGCGTACGTGCTGCGGGTCGAGGAGCTGATCGGGGCGCGGGTGTCGGCCATCGGTGTCGGGCCGGGCCGGCACGAGATCATCCAGCGCTTCCCCCTCCTCGACTGACCTCAACTTTCTCGCCCGGGGCGACAACCTTCACCTTCGCACCAGAACCGTTGTGGCGCGAAGGTGAAGGTTCTGGCACCGGGCGAGAAAGTTGAGGCGGATGCCGGGTGACGGCCGGCGGATGCCGGGGCTCGGTCAGGCGGGGCGCAGGACGTGCATGCGGTGCGCCGCACGGGTCAGCACGACGTAGAGCACCCGCACCCCACCGGGCGACTCCTCGACGATGCCCTGCGGGTCGACGACCACGGTCGCGTCCCACTCCAGACCCTTGGTCGACAGCGGGTCGATGACCTGCACCCGGCCGTCGCCGGCCCCGTCCAGCCCGGCGAGCCGCTCGGCCCAGCGCCGCCCGGCGATGACGGCGATCGAGCCCTCGACCTCCGAGAGCAGCAGGTCGACGGTGTCGGCCGCGGCCTCGGCGACCGAGCCCTCGACCACGAGGTCGACGGGGTCGACGCCGGTCTCGCGCACGGCATCCGGGATGTCGGCGTCGGGCACGAGCGGGAGGATGAAGTCGCGCGCGTAGTCGAAGATCTCGCGGGCGTTGCGGTAGTTGGTGTCCATGTGGAACGCCCGGCGCTCCTGCCCGCTGAAGGCCTCGTCGCGCGCGCGACCGGCCTCGGCGAGGTCGGACCAGGACGCCTGAGCGGCGTCGCCGACGACCGTCCAGGATGCCGCCCGGCCCCGTCGCGCGAGCATCCGCCACTGCATCGGCGAGAGGTCCTGCGCCTCGTCGACGAGCACGTGCGCGTAGCCGGAGGGCCGGTCGATGCGGCCCATCATCAGCCGCTCGCGCGCGTCGACGGGGGTGACGAACGACTGGGTCTCCTCGGCCGGTACCCGGCGGTCGACCCCGGCGCGCACGTCGATGACGCCCCACTGCGAGAGCTCGTCGAGCTCCTCGATGTCGTAGAAGCCGACGTCCTCGCGCTCGGCCACCTGCACGGCGCCGAGCCGGGCCACGAGGTCGTCGACGAGCGCGGCGTCGGACACCGACCAGGTGCCCGCCTCGAGCGCCTCGCGGTACGAGTACGCGACCGCGGCGCCCTCCTCCTGGTCGAGCACGCCGCGCGAGACCGCGTAGACGTGGTCGGTGTCGGCGAGCCCGAGCAGCAGCTCGCGCGGGTCGAGCTGGCGCCACCACGCCGCCATGAACTCGTCGACGTCGCGCGAGGCGTCGAACGCGTCGAGGAACACGTCGCGCTCACCCTGGCGCACCGAGCGCCACGCGGCCTCGGCGAGGGCCGAGCGCGCGGCATCCGTCGCGAGGTTGTGCTGGTGGGTGCGCAGCACCTCGGAGCGCACCCGGCGCAGCACGGTGTCGTCGAGGCGCACGGCGATGCCGGCGATGAACGCCCGGAAGACCCCGGGTGCCCCGGCCGGCGGGCGCGAGGTGAGCCGTGAGAGCAGCCGGCGGATGCGCAGCGACCCCTTGATCGCCGCGACCTCGGGGGAGTCGAGCCGCTGCGCCGTCATGCCCTCGACGAGGTCGCCGAGCGCGCGCAGCGCCACCGACTCCTCGCCCAGGCTCGGCAGTACGCGCTCGATGTAGGCCGTGTAGGCCGCCGACGGGCCGACGACGAGGATGCCGCCGTTCTCGAACCGGCGCCGCTCGGAGTAGAGCAGGTAGGCCGCGCGGTGCAGGGCGACGACGGTCTTGCCGGTGCCGGGGCCGCCGGTGATCTCGGTGACGCCGCGCGAGGGGGCCCGGATGGCCTCGTCCTGGTGGCGCTGGATGGTGGCGACGATGTCGCGCATCTGCCGGCCACGGGTGCGGGTGAGGGCGGCGATCAGGGCGCCGTCGCCGAGCACGACGATGTCGTCGGGGGCCTCGGGCACCATCAGGTCGTCCTCGGCGCCGACGACGGTGGCGCCCTTGCAGCGCAGCACCCGGCGGCGCAGCACGCCCATCGGGTCGACCGGGGTGGCGCGGTAGAACGCGGAGGCCGCCGGCGCGCGCCAGTCGACGACGAGCGGCTCGTAGTCGTCGTCGCGCACCCCGAGCCGGCCGATGTAGCGCACCTCGCGCTGGTCGGCGGTGGACTGCTCGTCGCCGAGGTCGAGCCGGCCGAAGACGAGCCCCTCGTACTGCTTGTCGATCATCGAGCGGCGGCGGGCGGCGGCGTAGACGAGGGCGTCGCGCTCGAACAGCCCGGTCATCTCCTCGTCGCGGACGTCACCGGTGCGGGAGGTGCGGCCGCGCGCCATCCCGTCGGCCTCGACGTCGGCGGCGCGACGGCTGGCCTTCTCGAGCTCGGCGTAGACCCGGTCGACGTGGGCCTGCTCGAGCGCCAGCTCGCCGGCGACGTCGGGTGAGGCCTCGGGCAGGCCCGGGTTGGCGGTCACGGAAGAGGTTCTCCTCGGAGCGGCGGCGGAGGTCACGGAACTCACCAGTCTAATCCCGTGCACGCGCCGGTTCCGCACGGTCCGGGAACACGCCCGCGCGGATGCCGGGACGCCCGCGCCGCTCGCCCGCGCCCGCCACTAGGTTGGTCGCGTGAAGGTACTCGTCGTCGGGTCCGGGGCCCGCGAGCACGCCCTCGTCCGTTCCATCGCACTCGACCCGTCGGTCGACGCCGTGATCGCCGCACCGGGCAACCCCGGCATCGAGGCGGTGGCTCGCTGCGAGCCGCTGCCAGGCGGGGTGAGCGACGCCGCCGGGGTGGTCGCGCTGGCCGTCTCGATGGGGGTCGACCTCGTCGTCATCGGGCCGGAGGCCCCGCTGGTGGCGGGTGTGGCCGACGCGGTGCGCGATGCCGGCATCCCGTGCTTCGGCCCGTCCGCGGAGGCGGCCCGGCTCGAGGGCAGCAAGGCCTTCGCCAAGGACGTCATGTCGGCCGCGGACGTGCCCACCGGGATGGCCCACGTCTGCACCACCGTGGCCGAGGTCGAGGAGGCGCTCGACGCGCTGGGTGCCCCGCACGTCGTCAAGGACGACGGGTTGGCCGCGGGCAAGGGTGTCGTCGTCACCGACGACCGGGCCGAGGCGCTCGAGCACGCGACGGCGTGCCTGGCCAAGCCCGACGGCGCGGTCGTCGTCGAGGAGTTCCTGTCCGGGCCCGAGGTGTCGCTGTTCTGCCTCTGCGACGGCGAGACCGTCGTGCCGCTGGTGCCCGCGCAGGACTTCAAGCGGGTCGGCGACGACGACGCCGGGCCGAACACCGGCGGCATGGGGGCCTACAGCCCGCTCGACTGGGCGCCCGAGGGGCTGGTCGACGACGTCGTGGCCCGGGTCGCGCAGCCCGTGGTCGACGAGATGCGCCGGCGGGGCACCCCCTTCTCCGGGGTGCTCTACGTCGGGCTGGCCCTGACCCCGCGCGGGCCGCGCGTCATCGAGTTCAACGCGCGGTTCGGCGACCCGGAGACCCAGGTCGTGCTGGCCCGGCTGCGCACCCCGCTGGGGAGCGTGTTGCTCGCGGCCGCCAAGGGGCGGTTGCACGAGGCACCGGTGCTGCGGTGGTCCGAGGAGGCGGCCGTCACGGTGGTCGTCGCCGCCGACAACTACCCCGGCACCCCGCGCACCGGCGACCCGATCACCGGGCTCGACGACCTGCC
>DASSQL010000431.1:0-3460 GCA_035702525.1 Ornithinibacter sp.
GCTCCGCCGGGCCGGGTCTGCACCGCACGCGCCAGGTCGCGGAAGAAGCAGCCGGTGATGTGGCCGCCGGCGAGGGTGAGGGGTGCCCGGCCGACCCGCGAGACCAGCCCGGTCACCCGAGCGCGGGCGTCGTAGACCAGGGCGGTGGTCCGCGGCTCGAGCCCCTCGTCCAACCGCACGCCCAGCTCCAGGTCGAGGGTCCCCCACCGGCCGCGACCAGCCACGGAGACGGCGAGCTCCGACCCCGGGCAGGTGTCCTCGATGACGAAGGTGCCGTGGTAGGTGTCGGCCAGCCGGCCCACGCGCGCGGCCAAGGTGGCCGAGTACCTCCCGGCGCCGAGCGGGCTGAGTCGCTCGCACCCGGGAATGACGGCGTGCAGGACCTCCCGGTCGTGCAGTGCCGTCCACACCTGCCCGGCGGAAGCCGGCACCTGCCGTACGTCGGTGAACCGCATCCGTCCGCACCTCCCTTGGCTCTCCAGTGCTTCAGGAGGCGATGGCGGGACCCCTGATACACGGCATGCACCGGCCCGGATGGGCGGCGGACGCGCTGCTCTGCTCTCCCGGGCCAGGGGCCGCCGGTCGTGCTCACGCTCGGAGCGTAGGGGCGACACCGGACGCGGCGGGCCGGGCGGCCCGGGTGGTCATCGCGCGTCCTCCGGCAGGAACAGCCGCCCACGCGTCGCCACGAGCAGCGCGGCCGCCATGACCACCGTGAGGCCGGTGGCGACCCAGAGCATCCGGTGCTCGGGCCCCACCACCCCGACGTAGGAGTAGCAGGCGTCGAACGACGCGTGGAACACCGCCGCCACGACGACGCTGCCCCGGGCGGCGTTGACCAGGCCCGTGACGAGCACGCTGGTGGCCACGATGAGCACGAGGAAGGGGACGAGCGGCAGGCCGCGGTCGTGCTCGCCCGGCACCGCCAGCAGCGGAAGGTGCCACACCGCCCACGCCGCACCCACGACCAGGGAGGCGACCGCCGGACCCACCCGGCGCTGGACCCTCGGCAGCAGGGTGCCCCGCCACCCGGCCTCTTCGGTGAGCAGGAAGAGCCCCGTGCCGTAGGCCAGGTAGACCAGCGCGGCCGGCCACGACAGCAGCCGGCCGACGGGCACCTGCCCGCCCGTGCCCGCGACCACCGCGGCGGTCAGGAGGGAGACGACGGCCGGCAGGCCGAGCGCCACGCCGTACGTCCGGGCCGGCACGCGCCAGCGGACCAGCCGGCTGCCGAGGTCGCGCAGCCCGGCGCGGCCGGAGACGAGTCCGAGCGTGAGCAGCAGCACCGGGGTGATGCTCCACAGCGCCAGCCCCTGCGGGACGTGCCAGCCGATGACGCCCCGGTCCTCGGCGACCCGGGAGAGCCAGACCGTCCACGGTCCTACCAGGACGGCGAGGACGAGGGCGGTCGTGCCCCACCGCCCCGGCTCGGGAGCCGAGGTCGTGCTCGCGGCCGCCGCGCGCACCGTCGTGAGGAGCCGGTCCGGTGCCTCGCTCTTGCTGAGGTACGCGAACACCCGCGGGTCCGGGCTCCCGACCGGGTGGCCCGGCTCGTCGAAGCCGAGCACCACCAGCGGGGCCGCCCCGCCCAGCGTCCGCAGGCTGCCGGGCCGGCCGGTCCCGAGGTCGACCACGACGACGTCGGCCGCCTCGAGCGCGGTGTCGACCGGGTCGAGGACGGTGAGCCGGTCGTCGGAGGTGAGCAGGTGGTGCAGGCTGGTGCGGACCCGGCCGTCGGGGGAGACGACGGCCACCCGCGTGCCGCTCATGCGAGGCTCCCCGGCGCGACAGCGGTACGACGGGCGCGGGCACCGGCCACGAGCGCGGTGGCGCCGTACCGGACGACCACCATGGCCACGGCCATGAGCACGAACGCGGCGGTCCAGGCGTCGGCGCCGGTGATCTGGTGCCGCACCGAGAACTCGCCGACGGTGCGGGCACCGGTGTGGGTGGCCCACTCGGCGAACGCGACCCGGCCACCGATCACCGCGAGCCAGAGCAGGGCGAACCCCGCGCCCGCGGTGACGACGAGGCGGCCGTCCCGGCGGTGCACACGGGTCAGCCCGGCTGCCGCGAGCCCGAGCGCGGCCCCGACCGCGAGGCCGGTGAGCTCGAGTGCGGCGTCGTGGCCGAGGGTGGGCACGTCGCGCAGGTAGGTCGCGGCGACGACGGCCACGACGAGGGCGGGCACGCCGAACGTGGCGCGGGTGACGGCCCGGGTCCCGAGGTTCCGGGTGAGCACCCACCACAGGAGGGCGAGGTTCAGGATCCACTGTGCGGTCGACATGGCGTGTCCTTCCCAGGGCCGGGTGCGCGGGTCAGGACCGGGCGCGACGGGAGCGGGCGACACGCGCCGCGCCGCCGCGCCGGCGCCGTTCCGCGTCGGTCACCCGACGGCTGATCTCGGTCTTGGCGACGAGCAGGTGCATCTGGTTCATGGCGGGCTCCCGGTCGGGTCTCGGTCTGGTGCACCCAGACTCGCCGGGGAAGGGGGCCCGCGCGTCGGCCCGACAGCCGACCACCACCGTGCGCTGTGGCCGAGGCGGGACCGGCCGAATGACGTAGGCGCCTCAGTGGTGCAGAGGCACAGTCAGCCGCACCTCGGTGCCGTGGCCGGGGCGCGAGACGACGTCCAGGACCCCGCGGACGGCCTCGGCGCGGTCGCGCATCGTGTGCAGCCCCAGGTGTCCCGGGTGCGGCACGGCGGGGTCGAAGCCGACGCCGTCGTCGACGACCCGCACCTCGAGGCCGACGTCCGGGAGCGTCGCCAGCCAGACGTCGAGACGGTGCGCCTCGGCGTGCCTCACGGCGTTGTGCAGCGCCTCGAGGACCAGCCGGTACACGTGCTCCTCGACCTTCGGTGGGATCGACAGCCGCTCGGCCGGGGCGTGCACCTCGACCGGCAGCTGCTCGCGGGCGGCCAGGGCTGCCGCCTGCTTGCCCAGGGCGCTGGCCAGCCCCTCCGCCTCCAGGGCGCCGGGGCGCAGCTCGAAGATCAGGGCGCGCATCTCGGCCAGCGCGGCCTGGGTGAGCGCGTGCAGCTGGTCGACCTCGACGGACACGGGGTGCTCGGCCGGCAGCCCGGCGGCCGCGAGGTGCCGTTGCGCGGTGCGGGCGTGCAGGGTCATCGAGAAGAGCGCCTGGCTCACGGAGTCGTGCAGGTCGCGGGCCAGCCGGTGCCGCTCGACGAGCGTGGCGTTCTGCTCGGCCGCGTGGAACAGCGTGCTGTTGCGGACGGCGACCGCCGCCTGGTCGGCCAGCGCGTTGAGGTAGCCGATGTCGTCGTCGGTGAGCTCCTGCCCGGCGGCGAGGTAGATGCCCACCTCGCCTAGCACGGCCCCCGACGCGACCAGCGGGATCAGGGCCATGTCCTGCCACGGGACGTCCGCCCGCAGGAACCCGTGGATCGGCGCGAGCGCGGGCTCGGCCAGGGCCTCGTCGCGGAACCCGCGGCGCACCA
>DASSQL010000432.1:0-3794 GCA_035702525.1 Ornithinibacter sp.
ACCCTGCTCACGCCGATCTACCCGGCGCCGACGAACGCGCGCACCTTCGTCATCCTGCGGCTGCTCGGCGTGCTCGCCGGGGTGGTCGCCAAGGCGGTCGACGGCCGGATGCCGGCCGACCAGGAGACCATCCGCTACACCGGCGTCTACGGCAAGGACCGCGACGGCAACGACTACCTGATGCGCGAGGTGCTCGGCGGCGGCTCCGGCGGGCGGTACTACGCCGACGGCGAGGACACCATCCACGTCGTGCCCGACTCGCGCAACCTGCCGACCGAGTTCACCGAGAGCCGCTTCCCGTTCGTGGTGGAGCGGCTCGGCCTGGCCGTCGACTCGGGTGGCGCGGGACGCTACCGGGGCGGGTTGGGCTACGAGAAGCAGATACGGATGCTGCGCGACGCGCACTTCATGTCGATCGCCGACCGCTCGATCCTGGCCTGCTGGGGCGTCAAGGGCGGCAAGGCCGGGCGCTCGTTCGAGGTGACGATCGACCTCGGCGGCCCGACCGAGCGCACCGTCGACGCGCTGGCCGACGCCGAGCCGGTGCTGGCCGGCCAGGTCATCCGGATCCGCACCACCGGCGGTGGCGGCTGGGGCGACCCGCTCGAGCGCCCGTACGACGAGGTCGAGCGCGACCTGCGCTGGGGCAAGGTCTCGTTCCAGGGCGCCCGGGCCGACTACGGCGTCGTCGCGAGCGGGACGAAGGACGCACCGGTCGTCGACGCCACGGCATCCGACGCGTTGCGCGACTCGCTGCGCGCGACCCGCACGGGCGCTGAGCCGTTCTTCGACCGCGGCCCCGGGTACGCGACGCTGTCCGGAGGCGCGTCGGCCGCCGAGGTCGACTTCGTCTGAGGCGGCTCTCAGGCGTGGGTGTCAGGCTGATCCGGTGAACGACGTGGATGCCGTCGACGGCGGGCCGGTGCTGGTGGTGGGCGCGACCGGCAAGACCGGCCGCGCGGTGTCGGCGGCGCTCCTCGAGCGCAGGGTCGCGGTGCGCGCCGCCGTGCGGCCGGGCCGCGAGTGGGCCGCACCTGCGGGCAGCACGCCGGTCGCCGTGGACCTGGTGACCGGGGTCGGGCTGGAGTCGGCCCTGGAGGGCGTGCGAGCCGCCTACCACCTGGCCCCGAACATGCACCCCGACGAGGTCGGGATCGCGCGGAGGGTTGCCTCGGCCGCGTCGGCCACCGGCGTGGCGCTGCTCGCCTTCCACTCGGTGCTGCACCCCGACGACCCCCGGATGCCGCACCACCTGCGCAAGGCCGAGGCGGAGGGCGTGCTCCGTGAGGCGCTCGGCGAGCGGCTCACCGTGCTGCGGCCGGCGGCCTACCACCAGAACCTCCTCGGGCAGGCCGAGGCCGGGATGCTGTCGGTGCCCTACTCCCTCGACGCCCCGTTCACGAACGTCGACCTCGCCGACGTGGCCGACGTGGCCGCGGACGCCCTGCTCGGCGCCCACCGGGGGGCGACCCTCGACCTGGCCGGCCCCGAGGTGCTCACCACCCGGCAGATGACCGAGGAGGCCGCCGCGGCCCTCGGGCGCCCGGTGAGCGACACCCACATCAGCCTGGCGGAGTGGCTGTCCGGCCCGGGCGCCGGACTGTCCGACCAGGCCCAGCACGACCTCGCCGCCATGTTCACGGCCTACGACGAGGGCGGCCTGGTGGGCGACCCGAGCGTGCTACCGGAGCTGCTCGGCCGAGCGCCGACCACGTGGGCGACCCGGGTGTCGCGCTGCGCGGGGGTCGAGGGCGGCGGGCCGCGAGGGCCCGGCGAGTAGTCGTTCCGCCGCCGCAGGTGCCTCGACCGCTGCCGGACCACGCCGCCATACTGGCGACGGGGCACCCGCAGGGGCGGCCCCGGGAGGGAACCACGCCATGGACGTCAGCACCTTCTACGCGCTGTTCTCCGCCACCTGCTTCACCCTCACCGGGCTGTGGTGGGGCGTCGTCGAGAAGCACCGGCACTGGCTGCGCGACCCCGGCATGCGGCGCCGGGTCGGCTCGGTCTACCTCGCCTTCCTGCTGCCCGCGCTGATGGGCCTGTTCGCCCAGATCGGCGGCAGCGAGAGCCCGGCCTTCTGGCGGGTCAGCTTCGTCGTGATCGCGGTCATCGGCTGCGCGTCGACGGTCACCCTCCTGCGCCGTGCCCGCGCCGCCGAGGGCGCGGGAACCTTCGCCCGCTACTGGTGGGCCGCCGCGGTCGTCTACGCGGTCGTCGCGGTGCTCGGTCTGGCCCCCGAGATCGCCCGCTCGATCGGCATGACCCCCCTGCAGGCCGAGGCCACCCTGCTGGTGCTCCTCGTGGCCCTGGCCCACGCCCTGGTCTGGGAGTTCATGACGCACGACGGGCACGCAGAGCCCACCTGAGCCGGGCCCGTGGCTAGCGTGGGGTGATGGCTGACTACGAGGTGAACGAGGCCGCGGTCGCCCACGTGCGCGACCTCATCGACAAGCACCAGTACGTGCTCGACAGCACCTGGGGAGACGTGCAGCCCGACGCGGATGCCGAGAACGCCTACCTCGAGCGGCACTCCTGGGACGAGTACGCCGCCTGGCACCTCGGGCTGACCGTGGGGGCCACCGACGAGACCAAGGCCCGCTACGCGTTCGTGGCCGGTGACCTGCGCCGGGTGCACCGCAGCGCGCTCATCGCCTGCGTCTACCGGGCCGGCGAGTGGCGGCACAAGAAGGTCGAGCTGGCCGCCCACGACCTGCTCCAGCACCTCGACGCCGTGAGCGGGCACGCGTAGCCGCGCACCCGGCATCCGCTGGCACAACCTGACAGCGCTCCCCGGGCAATGACGGCCCGCCCTGCCGAACGGCGACGGATGCCGCGTGGCTAGGTTGACGGCATACGTCACCCCTTCAGGCCCAGGAGCGCACCGTGAGCGGACCACTCGACGACGTCGTCGTCATCGACCTCACGCGCGCCCTTGCCGGGCCGCACTGCGGGATGATGCTCGCCGACATGGGGGCGCGGGTCATCAAGGTCGAGAGTCCCGGGCACGGCGACGAGTCGCGCGGCTGGGGGCCGCCGTTCGTCGGGCCCGACGACCAGCCCGTCTCCACCTACTTCCTGTCCTGCAACCGCAACAAGGAGTCGGTCACCCTCGACCTGAAGAGCGACGACGGCCGAGAGACCCTGACCCGGCTGGTCGCCCACGCCGACGTGCTGCTCGAGAACTTCCGCCCCGGCGTGCTCGACCGGCTCGGCTTCAGCACCGAGCAGCTGCACGAGCTCAACCCGGGGCTGGTCGTGCTGTCGATCAGCGGGTTCGGCCACGACGGGCCCGAGGGCGGCCGCGCCGGGTACGACCAGATCGCGCAGGGCGAGGGCGGCCTGATGTCGCTCACCGGCAGCGACCCCGAGCACCCGCAGCGCGTCGGGGTGCCGATCGCCGACCTGCTCGCCGGCATGTACGGGGCCTACGGCGTGGTGTCCGCCCTGCACGAGCGCAACCGCACCGGCAGGGGCCGGGTCGTGCGCACCTCGCTGCTCGCCTCGATCGTCGGGGTGCACGCCTTCCAGGGCACCCGGTACACCGTGGCCGGCGAGGTCGGGCACGCCGGCGGAAACCACCACCCGTCGATCTGCCCCTACGGCCTGTTCACCTGTGCCGACGGCATGATCCAGCTCTCGTGCGGCGGCGAGGGGCTGTGGCAGAAGCTGGCTGCGGGGTTCGGGCTGGACCCCTTCGCCCCCGGCTTCGCCACCAACCGCGAGCGCGTCGGCAACCGCGACGCCGTCATCGAGCTGCTCAACACGACCTTCGCCGACATCCCGCACGCCGA
>DASSQL010000433.1:0-2367 GCA_035702525.1 Ornithinibacter sp.
TCTCGGTGACGAGCAGCTCGAAGCCGGCACCCTCGAGGCGCACGGTGTCGATGCCGAGGTGCACCAGCACCCCGGTGCCCTCGGGGGTGAGCACGACGAACGCGTGCGGGTGCAGCTTGAGCAGCGTGCCCGCGACGGGCGACACGGCATCCGTGACCCCGCCCTCGGGCTCGATGGCGACGCCGGCACCCACCATCTCGGCCGCGAAGACCGGGTCGGGCACCTCGGACAGCGGACGGACCAGCCCCGCGACGGGGGCGAGCACGTCCGTCACATCAGGTCCTCGATGTCCTCGGCGAGGTTGTCGGCCTCGGGCCCGACCACGACCTGCACGACCGTGCCGGACCGCACCACGCCGTGGGCGCCGGCGGCCTTGAGCGCCTTCTCGTCGACGAGGGCCATGTCCTTGACCTCGGTGCGCAGCCGGGTGATGCACGGCTCCATCTCGACGATGTTCGCGGCGCCGCCGAGTCCGGCGAGGATCTGCTCTGCCTTGCTGCCCATGGGGGTTCCTTTCGGGTCGGTGCGTGCAGTCTGGCCCCGACCGCGCGCTTCGGCCAGTCGCGGATGCCGTGGTGCCGCTCCGGTTGACAGGCCCCCACCCCGGGTGCATCCTCACTGGTACTGACTGGACCGTACCAGTTGACGCGACGAGGGCGAGGGGACGAGTGCCGGAGCCGATGACCACGCTGCCGCGCCCCCTCCTGGACGGAGCAGAGCCGAAGCACGCCCAGCTGCGCGCCGTGCTGGCCACGATGTGCGCCACCGAGCTCGCCCCTGACACCGCCATCCCGTCCGAGCGCGAGCTGATGACGGCCTACGCCGTGTCGAGGGCCACCGTGCGTCGCGCCATCGAGTCGCTCGTCGCCGAGGGCGCCCTGCGCCGGGTCCAGGGCAAGGGCACCTTCGTGGCACCGCCGCGCGTGCAGTCGCACCTGCACCTCGCCTCGTTCACGCAGGACATGCGCCGGCGCGGGAAGACCCCCTCGACGCGGGTCGTGCGGGTCGGGGCGGTCGAACCGCCGCCCGAGGTGGCGGCCTGGTTCGGGCTGTCAGCGGGCCGACCGGCCTGGTGGGTCGAGCGGGTGCGGCTGGCCGCCGGCGAGCCGATGGCCTTCGAGGCCGGCTGGTACTCCCCGACGCTGCTGCCCGGTCTCGACCGCCACGACCTGGCCCGCTCGCTCTACGAGCTGTTCGCGCAGGAGTACGGCGTGGTCGTCGACACGGCCGAGCAGACCGTGCGCGCCCAGCTCGCCGACCCCACGCTCGCCCACCACCTCGACGTCGAGGCCGGCGACCCGCTCCTGGCGTTCGAGCGGCGCAGCCGCTGCGGCGGCGCCCCCCTCGAGCGGGTCACCAGCCACTACCGCGGCGACCGCTACGAGCTGCACGTCTCCCTGGACAGCACGATGCCCGAACAAGCCCGCACACCACCACTGGAGGGGAACCGATGACCACCGCGGACACCACCGCCGAGGCAGGCGCCAAGAAGCGGCTCAACCTCGCACCACTGCAGAAGTTCGGTCGCAGCCTGATGCTGCCGATCGCGGCCCTGCCCGTCGCGGCACTCATGCTGCGCCTGGGCCAGCCCGACCTCCTCGGGGCCGACGGCCTGGGCTGGGACAAGGTCGCCGCCGTGCTGGCCGGTGGAGGTGGGGCGCTCTTCGCCAACCTGCCGCTGCTCTTCGCCGTCGGTGTCGCGATCGGCATGGCCAGGAAGGCCGACGGGTCGACCGCACTGGCCGCCGTCGTGGGCTACCTGGTCTTCAAGGGCGTCGGGGATGCCGTGTCCCCGTTCGTGCTCCCGCTCCCCCCGCAGGGTGAGGAGCCGGAGCTGATCAACTACGGCGTGCTCGGCGGCATCCTGATCGGTCTCATCGCCGCCTACCTGTGGCAGCGCTACTACCGCATCTCGCTGCCGCCCTACCTCGCGTTCTTCGGGGGTCGCCGCTTCGTGCCGATCGTCACCGGGTTCGCCGCGCTGGTGCTCGCGGTGCTGCTCGCGATCATCTACCCGGCGTTCGACGCGGGCCTCACCGCCGTCGGCGAGTGGGTGGCCGCCAACTCGATCATCGGTGGATTCGTCTACGGCACCGCGAACCGCCTGCTGATCCCGCTCGGCCTGCACCACATCCTGAACTCGGTGCCGTGGTTCATCCTCGGTGACTACACCAACCCGGCCACCGGCACCGTGGTGCACGGCGACATCAGCCGGTTCCTCGCCGGCGACAAGACCGCCGGGGCCTTCATGACCGGCTTCTTCCCGATCATGATGTTCGCCCTCCCCGCGGCCGCCCTGGCGATCTGGCAGGAGGCCAGGTTCACGTCGCGCAAGCTGGTCGGCGGCCTGATGATGACGGCGGCGCT
>DASSQL010000434.1:0-4104 GCA_035702525.1 Ornithinibacter sp.
GTCTGCCTGCGCTACGCCCCGGCCGGGGTGGCGGCGGGCCGGCTCGACGAGGTCAACCACGAGCTGGTGCTGCGCATCCACGAGAGCGGGGTCGCGATCGTCAGCGACACCGTGCTCGACGGGTCACTCGCCGTGCGGGTCGCGATCAGCAACCACCGCACCGTCGACGCCGACCTCGAGCTGTTCCTCGACACCCTGGTCGAGCTCGGGGCGAGGGTCGTCGCCGACCTCGACGCCGCCGGCTGAGCCGGCGCGCGACCTCGCGGTCGTCAGCCCTCGACACCGGAGATCAGGGCGATCGCGTGGGCGCGGCTGCGGGCACCCAGCCGGGCGGACAGCTTCCGGACGTCGGCGGACACCGTGCGCTCCGAGACCCCGAGCGACCGGGCGATCTCGCGGTCGGTGGCACCCCCGACGAGAAGCACCCCGATGTCGACCATCCTCCGGGTGAACGGTGGGTCCTCCCCCACCGGTACGGCAGGCTCCGCCGACGCCCACAGCCGCTCGTAGAGGTCGACCGCCCGCGCGACGACCTCGGCGTCGGAGCTCATCCACACGGCCTCACCCGTGGAGTCGCCCACGACGACACGGCGGCGGTCCCCGATCATCAGTGGGTGCGCGACCGGAGCGAGGCGCAGGTAGTCGTAGTGGCTGGACGCGAGCGGGCAACGCTGCTGCGCCACCCTCCGGGGAAGGATGAAGCGCAGTTCGAGGCCCTTGCGCCGGCTCTTGGCGTCGAGCCCGAGGGGGTCGCGGATCCCGTCGATGTTGTGGTGCCGCTGCATGTTCCACATGCTCGTCGTGTTCATCGACTCGAGCCGCACCAACGACGCGGCGACCTCCTGCACCGTCGACAGCAGGGTGAATCTCGGGTCGCCGGCGTCGATGAGGGCGTGCCACTGCGCGAACAGCTCCCACCCCGGAGCCTGCGTCGGCTCGGCGCCCGTCGCCACCCGAAACGCCCTCCTCACGGCAAACCTGCAGGCCAGGTGCGGCCCGACAGCGTAAGGCCTACGTTACCGGGTGGTACGGCAGGGGCCGGCGTCAGGAGGTCTGCGGCCGCCAGCCGGTGCGCTCGGCCCAGGCCCGGGCGCGCACGTCAGCCTCGTCGAACCAGGGCTCCTTGGCCTCGGCGTAGTCCTCGGTCGAGGCGACGCCGGTCGCGAGCCCGGTCTTCATCGTCGCGTAGCCGGCGCGTTCACCGGCATCCACGCGCAGCCAGTCACGGAACCGCAGTGCCCACTCCCACCCCGGTGAGCCGACCTCGCGGACGTGCACGTGGGCGACCCGCCCGGGGTCGCACGAGCCGTGGAACCGCTTGGGCCAGGTCATGCCGTCCTTGCCGTTGTCGTGCCACTCCCCCGGCATCCGCACGAAGCCCGCGGCATCCATCGAGGCGACGAACCCCGGGTCGTCGGCGTCGTCGAGCGAGGCGACCCCGACCATCAGGTCGATGACGTCCTTGGCGACCAGCCCCGGCACGGCGGTCGACCCGATGTGGTCGAGGGTGACCGCGGCGTCCCCGACGGCGTGCCGGATCCGGGCCAGCAGCCGGGCGGCCTGCGCCGGCCACTGGGGGTCCGGCGCCGAGAGCGTGGGGTGCGACAGCCGCGACCGGATGCCGTGGCGCAGGTTGAGCTCGAACGGCTCGATCCGCTCGGTCCACAGGCGCAGCACCTGGGCGCGCAGCGCCTCGGTGGTCGCCTCGTTGTCGAGCCACACGTCGGCCGCCGCGCGTCGCGCGTCGTCGTCGGCCTGGGCGGCGATCCGGGCCCGGGCGTCGGCCTCGGGCATGCCACGCTGCTCCACCAGGCGGCGCACCCGCACCTCCTCGGCCGCCCCCACGACGACGACCAGGTGGTAGTCGGCACCCATGCCCTTCTCGACGAGGAGCGGCATGTCGTGCACGACCACGGCGTCGGGCCCGGCGTCGTCGATGATCTGGGCGGTGCGGGCCCAGATCGCGGGGTGGGTGAGTGCCTCGAGGTCGCGCAGGGCTGCCGGGTCGCCGAACACGACCCGGCCCAGGGCGGGCCGGTCGAGGCCGCCCTCGCGGTCGAGCACGCCGGCACCGAACCGGTCGGCCACGGCCGCCAGCGCCGGCGTGCCGTGCTCGACGACCTCGCGGGCCACTGCGTCGGCGTCGACGACGACGGCCCCCAGCGCCGCCAGCTGGGCCGACACGGTCGACTTGCCGGAGCCGATCCCCCCGGTGAGGCCCACGCGCAGCATGTCGGCGACCCTAGCGTCCGAGCGGCGTCGTCACGCGCCGGGGTCGGCGAGGCGCGCCGGGAAACCACCGGTCGCGACCGGCCCCCATCGGGTCGGAGTGACGCGCAGCAGCGACTTGCCCTGCTCGACCATCGCCCGGCGGTACTCGTCCCAGTCGGGGTGCTCGCCGGAGATGCAGCGGAAGTACTCGACCAGCGGCTCGACGGAGTCCGGCGGGTCGATGACCTCGCAGTCGCCGTCGACCTGTACCCACGCCCCGCCGAAGTCGTCGGAGAGCACGAGCACGCTGACCCTCGGGTCGCGGCGGGCGTTGGCCGTCTTGGCCCGTTCCGGGTAGGTCGAGATGACGAGCCGTCCGTGTTCGTCGACGCCACCGGTCACCGGCGACGCCTGAGGGCGCCCGTCGGCCCGGGTGGTCATCAGCACCATGTGGTGCCGGGGTCGCGCGAACTCGAGGAGCCCCTCGAGGTCGACCGTCGTGTTCGTCGCGATGCTGCGTGCCATGCGTGGAACGCTACCGGCGCGAACCCGTGACCTCGGCCGGGCGTGGCACCCGGGCCCACCAGAGGACGCACGCGAGCACGACCCCCACCGCCAGCCCCGCGCCACCGAAGGTCACGGCGCCGAACAGGGCGACCTCGGCGGACCCGGCGGACCGCAGGAGCCCGGCGGCGACGCCGACCAGCGCACCCCCGGCCACGAGGCCCCACGCCGCGCGCCGGTCGCCACTCGTGCTGCGCAGCCCGTCCGGGTCGGCTTCGGTCGCGGCGAGCCGACGCAGGCCCCAGACCACCAGCACGGCCAGCCCGAGGAGCCCGCTCGCGTACTGGGCCCACGCGTAGCCCGGGAGCCCGAGGTGCTCGGTGTGCAGCCACGGCACCACCTCGACGCCCCACCGCCCGGCGTGGGTGAACGAGTCCCAGACGACGTGCGTCAGGGCCCCCAGCACGACGCCGAGCGCCGCCCACGGCAGGTCCCGCGGCACCAGCCCCGGCGGCCGCGGCAGCCGCTCCCCGACGAGGCGCGGCACGAGGTCGCGCACCGGCGCCTGCGCCCACCGGCGCCAGAGCACCACGGCGAGCAGACCGACGGCCAGGTCGACCGTGACGACCCCGAGCAGGCTGTGGCTGAACCCCGCGGTGCGCCCCCGGGTCAGGAACCACGGGTAGTCCGGGGTCATCGAGCCGATGACCAGGGCCGCCGCCGGCAGCCGGCCCGACCGGCCGACCACGGGCAGCACGGCCGCGACGTGGCTGACGGTGAACGGCATGCCGCGACCCTAGCCCGACGCCGCGGGCGGTCGGCTCGCCCCGGCCGGACGCGCCGAGGCCCGGCCACCCTCGTGGGGTGACCGGGCCTCGTGCGGTGAGCGGTCGGCACCCGCGAACGGGTGCCGGCGCGCGTCAGTTGCCGGTGAGCTTCTCGCGCAGTGCGGCGAGCGCCTCGTCGGAGGCGAGGGTGCCCTCGGACACCGGAGCCGGCGGGCGGGGCGCACTGCCCTCGTCGTCGTCGCCGGCCGGGGTCGCACCGGTCTCGGACGAGTACGAGGTGGCGTCGCTGCCACCAGCGGCCTCGGCGTCGGCCTTGGCGAACGCCTCGACCTGGGCCCGGTGGGCCTCCCAGCGGGAGTGCGCCTCGGCGTACTGCTTCTCCCAGGTCTCGCGCTGCTTCTCGAAGCCCTCGAGCCACTCGTTGGTCTCCGGGTCGAAGCCCTCGGGGTACTTGTAGTCACCCTTCTCGTCGTACTCGGCGGCCATGCCGTACAGGGTCGGGTCGAACTCGACCTGGTTGGCGCCGTCCTCGTTCGCCTGCTTCAGCGACAGCGAGATGCGGCGACGCTCGAGGTCGATGTCGATGACCTTGACGAAGATG
>DASSQL010000435.1:0-3785 GCA_035702525.1 Ornithinibacter sp.
CTCGTCGATGTAGTCGACACCGAGGCTCTGCAGCACCTGCGCCTCGACGAAGTGGCCGATCCGGGCCTTGGCCATGACCGGGATGGACACGGCCGCGATGATGCTCTCGATCATGTCGGGGTCGCTCATCCGGGACACGCCGCCCTGGGCACGGATGTCGGCGGGCACCCTCTCGAGGGCCATCACGGCCACGGCCCCGGCATCCTCGGCGATCCTGGCCTGCTCGGCGGTGACGACGTCCATGATGACCCCGCCCTTGAGCATCTCGGCCATGCCGCGCTTGACGCGGGTGGTGCCGGTGCCCTGGGCGTTCTGCTGCTCACTCATGCCGCACAGTGTAGGTCGGGCGCGCGACCCCGATGAACCACGTTCCACGCGGCTCGGCGGCGGTGCGGCGCCCGGCTCAGGCGGCCAGTGCCGCGGGCAGCTCGTCGTCGAAGGTGACCGGCTCGGGCAGCTCGGCGTAGCCCCACAGCCGGAACAGCCGCACCGACCGCTTGGCCCGCACCCGCCGCACCTCGCGGGTGGCGTCGTTGTGGAACCGCCTGGCCAGCTGGACCCGCAGCCCGCTCGCGGCGATCCGGTCGAGGGCGTCGGCGACGAGGTCGACGTCGCGCTCGCGCAGGTCGGTGACCACCTCGCCGGTCAGGGCCGCCCGCAGCGCCTCGCTGAGGTCGCTCTCGACCTGCTCGCGCCCCCCGAAGTGCTGGCCGTCGAGCAGGTCGCCGGTCACCGGCTGCTCGGTGGTGCGCTCGATCGACTCGGTGGCGGCGTCGGCGATGAGCAGCGCGCTGGCCGGGTCGAGCACCCCGCTGTTCGCGAGCTCGAGGGCGGCCTCGGCCCGGCGCACCAGCGCCGCGTCGAGGGCGGACATCGCGCCCTCGACCTTGGCGTGCAGCCGGTCGAGGCGGGCGGCGGAGTACGACAGGTACCACGCGATGCCGATGACGAGGATGACGATGAAGGTCGCCAGCTGCAGGACGTCGACGGTGCCCATCAGCTGCCGCCGCCGGGCACGCCGCGCACGAGGCGACCCCACAGGCCCTGGGGCGCGGGGTCGGCCGGCTCGCCGTCGGCACCCTCGATGACCGTCTCGTAGACGGCCATGATCCGGTCGGCGACGACGTTCCAGTCGAAGACGCGCGCCCTGGCCAGGCCGACCGCCCGCAGCGAGCTCCTGCCTTCCGCGTCGGAGACCAGCTCGAGCAGGGCCCGCGACAGCGCCTCGCGCGACCCGGTCTCGAACAGCAGGCCGGTGCGGCCCCCGTCGAGCACGGCCGCGAACGCCGGGAGGTCGGAGGCGACCACGGGGGCCCCGGCCGCCATCGCCTCGACGAGCACGATGCCGAAGCTCTCGCCCCCGAGGTGTGGTGCGACGTAGGCGTCGACCGAGCGCAGCAGCGAGGCCTTGTCCGCGTCGGACACCATGCCGAGCATCGTGGTCGCCGCCGCGGCTCGCGGGTCGGCCGCCTTCAGGAGGTCGGCGGCGTCACCGGGGCCTGCGACGAGCAACCGCGCCCCGGGGTGCACGTCGAGCACGGCCGGCAGCGCGCCGAGCGCCACGGCGAGGCCCTTGCGCGGCTCGTCGACCCGGCCGAGGAAGGCCAGGGTGGGCCCGTCCGGGGTTCCGCGCCACTCGGGTCGCGTGGGCGCGGCGGCGAACCGGTCGGTGTAGACCCCGTTGGGGATGATGAACGCCTCACCACCGAGGTGTCGCTGCACCGTGCCGCGGGCGTCCTCGGAGACGGCGATCCGGCCGCGGATCTTCTCCAGCGACGGCCGCAGCAGGGGGTGCGCGGCGTGCAGCGCGCGGGAGCGCAGCATCGCCGAGTGGAAGGTCGCCACCACGGGCTCGGTCGACGCCCACAGCGCCATCAGCGACGCCGACGGGTTGAGCGGCTCGTGCAGGTGCAGCACGTCGAACTGGCCGGCCTCGAGCCACCGGTTCACCCGAGCGGTGGTGGCGGGCCCGAAGGTGACCCGGGCGACCGAGCCGTTGTAGCGCACCGGCACCGGGCGCCCGGCCGACGTGAGGTAGTCGGGCAGCATGGTGTCGTCGTCGGCCGGCGCGAGCACCGAGACGTCGTGACCGGCCCGGATGAAGTGCTCGGCCAGGTCGCGCACGTGGAACTGCACCCCACCCGGCACGTCCCACGAGTAGGGGCAGACCAGACCGATTTTCATCGCACGCCCTCCGTCGCGTCCGCGGCGTCACCGGCAGCCGACGTCGCCGCGAGGCGGTCCCGGTCGAGGTCGTCGACGAACACCCGCTGCAGCATGTGCCAGTCGCTGGTGTGAGCGGTGATCGCGGCCCCGAGCACGTCGGCGCAGGCCTGCGTCATGGCGGTGGCGCGTTCGCGGGTGGTGCCGGTGGCGGGCACGTCGACGGCCGGGTGGAAGGTGATGACGATGCCCCACCCGCGGCCCCGGCGCTCGTGGCGGATGGAGACCGGGTGCAGCGGCCGCTTCTCGGCCAGCGCCAGCGCGGCCGGGCCGGGCGCCATCCGGGCGGTGTGCCCGCACAGCTCGACCTCGACGCCGCGGGCGGTGAGGTCGCGGTCGGCGAGCAGCGGGATGATGCCCGGCCGGCGGGCGGCCACGCGCAGCGCCGGGAAGACGTTCACGCCACCCGTGAGCGGGAGGATCGTCATCCCGAGCGACTCGCGGAAGGCGAGGAACTCCTCGAAGACCTCCTCGGGCTTCAGCCGCTCGGCGACCGTGGTGACCGGGCCGAGGTGGGTGGTGCCCCAGGCGCCGGCGAGGTCCCAGTTGCCCAGGTGGCCGAGGAACGCGATGACCGAGCCGCCGCCGTCGATGACCTCGCGCACCGGGCCGTCGCCCTCGACCTGCACGCGGTCGAGCAGGTCGTCGGCGCTCAGGGTCGGCAGCCGGAAGGCCTCGCAGTAGTAGCGCAGGTAGCGACGCATGCCGTCGCGCACCAGGGCGTCGAGCCCGGCGTCGTCGAGGTCGGGGCGCACCTTCGCGTAGTTGGCCCGCATCCGGGCCGCCCCGCCGCGGGCGACGGTGACGTCGGCGATCCGGTCGAACAGCGCGTAGGCGGCCCGTTCCGGCATCAGGCGCACGGCGCCCCAGCCCACCCGGAAGCCCGCGATGGTCAACGTGTCGGAGACCGACCGGCGCCCCTTCCTCACACGAGGTCCAGGGCCTGGCGGCGCACCTCGAGCATCCGCTGCACGACGGTGACGAGGCTGGCGAGGGCGAGCAGGGCGAGCACGATGCCGAGGTAGACCCACGGCAGGTCGAACAGCCCGGTGAAGCCGGTGGCGATGAGCACGACGACGAGGCGGTCGGCCCGCTCGGCGATGCCGACGTTCGCGGTCATCCCCAGCCCCTCGGCCCGGGCCTTGGCGTACGACACCACGCTGCCGAGGATCAGGCAGGCCAGCGCCAGGGCGGCCATGTAGGCGTTGTCACCGTCGCCGGAGAACCACAGCACGAGCCCGCCGAAGATCGCGGCGTCACCCACCCGGTCGAGCGTGGAGTCGAGGTAGGCGCCCCACTTGCCGGACCGGCCGATCCTGCGGGCCATGATGCCGTCGAGCGTGTCGGCGAAGACGAACGCCGTGATGATGAGGGTGCCGGCGAGCAGCTTGCCGCGCGGGTAGAAGGCCAGGGCGCCGAAGCACACCCCCAGCGTGCCGATCACCGTGACGACGTCGGGGCTGATGCCGAGCCGGATGAGCACCGCGGCCACCGGGGTCAGCAGCTTGGTGAAGAAGGCGCGCGCGTATCGGTTCAGCATGGTGGGTCCAGCGTAGTGGGGC
>DASSQL010000436.1:0-4445 GCA_035702525.1 Ornithinibacter sp.
CGGGAGCAGGGTGCCCAGCGTCACCCCGGTCAGCGCCTGAGCCGAGTGCACGAAGGTCATCACGGCCAGACCCACCACGGCGAAGCACACCGCGGACAGCGCGAGGACGACCACGGCGGCGCCGAGCCCCGGTGGCACCGGCGGGCGGAACACCAGGGCTGCGAGGACGATGATCGCCAGGCCGGTCAGCAGGGCGACGGCCAGGGCGCCGACGACCCGGCCGACCACGAGCGCAGCGGCGGGCAACGGCGTGCCGCCGGTCCGTTTGAGTACCCCACGGTCGCGGGCCTCGGCCACCCCCTGCGGCATGTTGACGTAGGCCGTGACGGCCGCGCCGTAGATCGCCATCGTCCCGGCGTAGAAGACGCCGAGGGTCTGGCCGCTGTCCATCACCTGCTCGCCGCCACCGTTGACGGCCGGGATGATCGCGACGAGCAGCACGGGGAAGGCGACGGCGAAGAACACCGCGGACGGGTTTCGCCACAGCACCGACTGCGCGTGGCGCACCTGCTCGGTGAGCAGGGCGGCCCACGGTGGTGCCGACGTCCGCCGGGGCGCCGAGTCGGTGACCCGCCGTCGGGCCCGGGCCCTCGGGCGGGCGTCCGAGCGCCGTGCGGCGTCACGGTCGCGGTCGCGGCGCAGCTGAACGGTCGCCACCACGGCGCCGGCCAGCCCCCACAGCGCGATGACCGCCAGGTGGTCGAGCTCGAACCCGGACCCCGAGAGGTAGGGGTTGAGGGCGTCGGCGAACACCGCGGTCAGGTGCTTGAGCGGGAACAGCCAGCCGATCGTCGCCAGCCAGTCGGGCATCTGGCCGGTCATCATGAACATGTCGGAGATGAACGCGAGCGGGATGACGATGCCGTTGCTCACCGCGATCGTCAGCTGCATCGTCGGCAGGGCCATGGCCAGCGCCAGGCCCAGCGCACTGAAGCAGGCCGAGGCCAGCACCAACGTGGCCAGGACCGCGAGCGCCGACCGGCTCGGGACCTGCAGGTCGTAGAACGCGACACCGGCCGCCAGCACCAGCGCGGTCGACGTCAGCCCGAGCAGCAGAGCGGCACCCATCCGGCCGCCGATGAGCACCCACCGCGGCACCGGCGCACCGGACTGGCGCTTGACCACCCCGGTGGAGCGGGCCTCGGCCAGGCCGATGGACAGGAACGAGAAGGTGGCCATCACGACGCCGAACGCGGCCATGCCCGGCGCGAGGAACTGCACGACGCGCACGCCGCCTCGTTCGTCGACGACCTCGTTGCCGATCAGGGCGGAGAGCAGCACGAAGAAGAGCAGTGGCAGCCCGATGCTCAGGATCAGCGTGATGGGGGTGCGCCGCAGCGCCACCAGCTCGTGGCGGGTCTGGTGCCACAGCAGCACCGGGTCCGAGGTGCGTCGCCGCACGCCCGGATGCCGGGTGCTCGCCACCGCGGTCATCGGGAGCCCGCCTCGACCTCCGGCTCCAGGGCCGGCTCGCCGACGAGGTCGAGGTAGACGTCCTCGAGGCTCGGCCGGGCCAGGGTGAGCGCGTCGAGCTCGACCCCGCGACCGATCGCCCAGGCGGCGAGGGCGGCGACGTCGGCCGTGGGGGTCTCGGTGCGCACCTCGACGACGCTGCCCGCGGTGCGCCGCTCCGACCCCAGGCTCGGCAGGTCCGCCTCGGCGAGGCCGGGCGGCATCCGGAAGGAGATGACCGTGGCCGAACCCGCGGCCGCGGCGAGCTCCTCGGGCGTCCCCTGGGCGACCACGCGGCCGTGGTCGATCACGACGACCCGGTCGGCGAGGTGCTCGGCCTCGTCGAGGTAGTGGGTGGTGAGCAGGATGGTGGCACCGAGGGCGCGCAGGCTCTCGACGAGCTCCCAGGCGCGGCGCCGGGCCGACGGGTCGAAGCCGGTCGTCGGCTCGTCGAGGAAGAGCAGCTCGGGGTCGCCGACGATGCCCAGCGCGAGGTCGAGGCGTCGCTTCTGGCCGCCGGACAGCCCGCCCACCCGGGCGTCGGCCTTCTCGTCCAGGCCGGTGAGGGTGAGCACCTCGGCCACCGCGCGCGGGTGCGGGTAGTAGCCCGCGTGCAGGCGGACCAGCTCGCGTGGGGTGAAGTTCTCCTCGAACCCGGCCTCCTGCAGCACGATCCCGATCCGCTCGCGGAACGACCGACCCCCCGACTGCGGGTCGTGACCGAGCACCGACACCGTCCCCGCGTCCCGGGTGCGGTACCCCTCGAGGGTCTCGACGGTCGTCGTCTTGCCGGCGCCGTTGGGGCCGAGCAGCGCGACCACCTCGCCCTCGCCGACGGTCAGGTCGAGCCCGTCGACCGCGACGACGTCGCCGTAGACCTTGCGCAGACCGGTGACCTCGATGGCCGCCATGCTCCTACCTCCACCACGCAGCCTGCCGCCCGGCGCGACAGCGCCTCACCCCAGTGAAACGCTGCGGCGCGAGGTCGGCACGATCCTGTGAGGGATCCCTCGCCCGGCCCGTCAACCGCCGGACGGCTCCTTGACCTCGGAACGGTCGACGTCCCCGTCGACGAGGCCCTCGGCGGCGCGCACGAGCAGGGGGTGCAGGGTCGTGTCACCCCAGTGGATGCGGGCCAGCAGCTCCTGGCGCATCCGCGGCTCCCAGAACTTGCGGATGTGCGTGGCGATCTCGACCGCGGCCTCGTCGGGTGGCAGGGCCTCGAAGTTGCGCACCAGGTCGTGCCCCAGCCGCACGACCGGTGGCACGCCGTGGTCGGACGCGCTCATCGACGCCGGGCCATCGCCTCGGTGGCGGCGACCATCACGTCGTCGGGCACCCGCTCGCCCGCCGTGGCCTCCGCCCGCGCAGCCTCGGTGACCACCTCGACCTGCACGGCGGTCACCTTGTACTCGGGGCAGTTCGTGGCCCAGTCGGAGTTCTCGGTGGTCACGACGTTGGCGCCGGTCACGGGGTGGTGGAAGGTCGTGTAGACGACACCGGCCGGCATCCGGTCCGACACCAGGGCGGTGAGCCGCGTCGTGCCAACCCGCGACGACAGCTCGACGACGTCACCCGACGCCACTCCTCGTAGCTCGGCGTCGGAGGGGTGGATCTCGAGGATGTCCTCGGGGTGCCAGGTGGAGTTGGGCGTGCGTCGGGTCTGGGCCCCGACGTTGTACTGCGACAGGATCCGCCCGGTGGTCAGCACGAGCGGGTAGCGGCGGTTGGCGCGCTCGGTGGTCGGCACGTAGACCGTGGCGGTCAGCTGGCCGAGCCCGCGCACGAACGAGCCGACGTGCATCGTCGGCGTGCCGTGCGGCGCGGCCTCGGTCACCGGCCACTGCATCGACCCCTCGGCGTCGAGCCGGTCGAACGACACCCCGGCGAACGTCGGTGTGGTGGCGGCGATCTCGTCCATGATCTGCGCCGGCGCCTCGTACGACATCGGGTAGCCCATGGCCGTGGCGATCTCGCAGACGACCTGCCACTCGTCCTTGCCCACCCGCGACGGCATGACCGGCCGCACCCGGTTGATCCGCCGCTCGGCGTTCGTGAAGGTGCCGTCCTTCTCCAGGAACGACGCCCCCGGAAGGAACACGTGCGCGAACCGGGCGGTCTCGTTGAGGAACAGGTCGTGCACCACGACGAGCTCCATCGAGCGCAGCGCCGCCTCGACGTGCCGGGTGTTGGGGTCGCTCTGCGCGATGTCCTCGCCCTGCACGTAGAGCCCCTTGAACGACCCGCCGATCGCGGCGTCGAACATGTTCGGGATGCGCAGCCCCGGCTCGGCCTGGATCGTGACGCCCCACAGCGACTCGTAGATCTCGCGCACCTCGGGCCGCGACACGTGCCGGTACCCGGGCAGCTCGTGGGGGAACGACCCCATGTCGCACGACCCCTGCACGTTGTTCTGGCCGCGCAGCGGGTTCACCCCGACGCCCTCGCGCCCCAGGTTGCCGGTGAGCATCGCGAGGTTGGCCATCCCCATGACCATCGTCGAGCCCTGGCTGTGCTCGGTGACCCCGAGGCCGTAGTAGATCGCCGAGTTCGGGCCGGCCGCGTACAACCGTGCGGCAGAACGCAGGTCGGATGCCGGGATGCCGGTCTCGCTCTCGACCGCCTCGGGCGAGTGCTCGGGCCGGGCGATGAACTCCAGGTACGCGTCGGCGTCCTCGCAGCGGGCCCGGACGAACTCCTCGTCCCACAGCCCCTCGGTGACGACGACGTGGCACATCGCGTTGACGAACGCGACGTTCGTGCCCGGCTGCACGGGGAGGTGGAAGGCCGCCTCGACGTGCGGCGAGCGCACCAGGTCGATCCGCCTCGGGTCGGCCACGATCACCTGCGCGCCCGCCCGCATCCGGCGCTTCATCCGGGACGCGAACACCGGGTGGGCGTCGGTGGGGTTGGCGCCGATGACCAGCATGACGTCGGCCTGCTCGACCGACGCGAAGTCCTGGGTGCCGGCCGAGGTGCCGAAGGCGTGGTTC
>DASSQL010000437.1:0-3457 GCA_035702525.1 Ornithinibacter sp.
CGACAAGACCGCCGGGGCCTTCATGACCGGCTTCTTCCCGATCATGATGTTCGCCCTCCCCGCGGCCGCCCTGGCGATCTGGCAGGAGGCCAGGTTCACGTCGCGCAAGCTGGTCGGCGGCCTGATGATGACGGCGGCGCTGACCTCGTTCCTCACCGGCGTCACCGAGCCGCTCGAGTTCGCCTTCATGTTCGTGGCCTGGCCGCTCTACGTCATCCACGCGGTGCTCACCGGCACCTCGATGGCGCTGGCCAACGCGCTCGGCATCAGGGACGGGTTCGGTTTCAGCGCAGGCCTGTTCGACTACGTGCTCAACTTCAACATCGCGACCAAGCCGTTGTGGCTCATCGTCATGGGGCTGGGGTACGCCGCGGTCTACTACCTCCTGTTCCGCTGGGTGATCCGCAGGTGGAACCTGCGCACCCCCGGCCGTGAGGACGACGACGACGACGCGGCGTCGCCCGACCCGCTGGCCGATGCCGACTCCGGTGCCGAGAAGGTGGGGGCAGGTGCGGCTGAGCGCTGACCGCGTCGTCCTCCCGTCCGGCTCGGTCGAGCCGGGCTGGGTCGAGACGGGCGGTGATCGCGTCACCGGCGCCGGCAAGGGGGCCCCGCCGGCGCCGGCCGACCGGCACCTCACCGGCACCCTGGTGCCCGGGTTCGTCGACGCCCACTCGCACGGCGGGGGCGGTGCCGCCTTCACCTCCGGCGACCCGGCCGACGCCGCCACGGTGCTGGCCACCCACCGCGCCCACGGCACCACCTCGATGATGGCCAGCCTGGTGACCGACACCACCGAGCGGCTCGAGGCGTCGGTGCGGGCCCTGACCCCGTTGGTCCACGAGGGTGAGCTGGCCGGCATCCACCTCGAGGGCCCGTGGCTCAGCGGTGCGCACTGCGGCGCGCACGACCCGGCCCTGCTGCGCGCACCCGACCCGGCCGAGGTGAGCCGGCTGCTCGACGCCGGCGACGGCACGGTGCGGATGGTGACCCTGGCCCCCGAGCTGGACGGCGGCCTGGAGGCCGTGGCCGCGCTCGCCCACCGCGGCGTCATCGCAGCCCTCGGGCACAGCGACGCGACGTACGCGGTGGCGCAGGAGGCCCTCGATGCCGGCGCCTCGGTCGCGACCCACCTGTTCAACGCGATGCGGCCGATCCACCACCGTGAGCCCGGGCCGGTGCTGGCGCTCGTCGAGGACCCCCGGGCCTTCGTCGAGCTGATCGCCGACGGCGTGCACCTGCACCCCACGGTGCTGCACTGGGCCGCGACCTCGGCCCCGGGCCGCTTCCTGCTCGTCACCGACGCCATGGGCGCCGCCGGTGCGGCGGACGGCGACTACCTGCTCGGCCCGGCGGCCGTGCTGGTGCGCGACGGTGTGGCCCGCCTCGCGTCGAACGGCGCGATCGCCGGCAGCACGCTGACGATGGACCATGCCGTGCGCTACGCGGTGCAGACCGCCGGGCTGCCGCTCGACGACGTCGTGCAGGCGGCCACGGCCACGCCCGCGCGGCTGCTCGGGCTCACCGACGTCGGTGCCATCGAGCCCGGTCGCCGCGCCGACCTCGTGCACCTCGACGACGACCTCGAGGTGGTCGCCGTGATGCGGGCGGGCAGCTGGCTCGGCTGATCAGTCGTTGGCCAGCTCGTGGCGCTCGAGGTGCCGGTAGCGCGCCGCGATGATCGCCAGGGCGAGGCCGCCGGCGAGCACCGGTACGGCATACGCCGGTTGCGCACCCCACGCCTCGATCGCCCAGCCGCCCACGGCCGACCCGCCCGAGATGCCGATCAGGATGCCGGTGATGGCCACCGCCATCCCCTCGGTCACCAACGCCGCGGGCACCAGCTTCTGGGCGAGCGACAGGCTGGTGATCAGCATCGGGGCCGTCGCCGAGCCCGCCACGAACATGACCACGACGAGCGGCCACAGGCCGCCGACCAGCAGGGCGGGGACCTCGAGCACGAACATGCCGGTGGCCGCCAGGACGAGCCGACGGGTCAGCGTCGTGCGGAAGACCCTGCTGCCGAACACGATTCCCGCGAAGGTCGAGCCGAGCGCGAACGCCCCGAGGATGATGCTCGAGAAGCCGGTCTCGCCGTGCTCCTTCGCGTAGGCCACCGCGATGACCTCGTTGGCGCCGAAGATGACGCCGGTCATGACGAGGGCGACGGCGACGAGGAGCAGGCCGGGGCGACGCACCGCGAAGCCACCGGGTCGGTCGGCGTGCGGCACGACCGGCGGCTCCGTGGAGCGCGCCGCGAGGAACGCCAGCATCCCGGCGGTGAAGAGCAGCTCGGCGAGCAGCAGCCCGGCCTCGGGGAACCACAAGGTCGACACCAGCACGGCAAGCACCGGGCCGATGACGAACGACGCCTCGTCGGAGACCTGCTCGAACGACATCGCGGTGTGCAGGTGCTGGGGCTCGTTCCGGTAGATGTGCGCCCAGCGGGCCCGCGACATCGGGCCCGGCTCGGGCAGCACCGCGCTCAGCCCGTAGAAGACGAAGAGGGTCCAGGCAGGTGCGTCGGTCCAGGACAGCACCGCGACGGTGACACCGCAGAACGTCGAGAAGACCACGAACGGCAGGGCCACCCGGCGCTGGCCGTGCTTGTCGACCAGCCGGCCGATGACCGGGCCGGCGATGGCGAGGACGAACAGGCCCACGGCCGAGACCGCACCCGCGAGCCCGAACGACCCGCGGCGCTCGCTGAGCATGACGATGATCGCGACCCCGAACATCGCCCCGCCGGTGCGCGACAGCGCCGTGCCCGCGATGAAGCGGGTGGCGCCTGGGACGCGGAACAAGGGGGCATAGGCGGACAGCACGGGGTTCTCCGATGAGGGGGTGGGGGACGGTCATCGTCCCGCCCGCCGGAAGGGCGGGCAACGAGGTTTCGGGTGCTGACGCGAGGTCAGCGAGGGGCTGGCCCGGAGGTCAGCGGAAGGCGGACTCGCCGGTGAGGGCCTGGCCGATGACGAGGGTGTGCATCTCGACGGTGCCCTCGTAGGTGAGCACCGACTCGAGGTTGTTGGCGTGCCGCATGACGGGGTACTCGCCACTGACGCCGTTGGCCCCGAGGATGGTGCGGGCGGTGCGGCAGATCTCGATCGCCTTGGTGATGTTGTTGTACTTGCCGACCGACACCTGCTCGGGACGCAGGCCCACGGTGTCCTTGCGGCGGCCGAGGTGCAACGCCAGGAGCTGGCCGAGCTGCAGCTCGGTGGCCATGTTCGCGAGCTTGGCCTGGGTCAGCTGGAAGCCGGCGATCGGTCGGCCGAACTGGATGCGCTCCATCGAGTAGCGGCGCGCCGCCTCCAGCGAGGAGCGGGCCGCGCCGAGCGAGCCCCAGACGATGCCGTAGCGGGCCTCGGACAGGCAGGCCAGCGGGCCCTTGAGCCCCGTGACGTCCGGGAACACGGCATCCGCGGGGAGGCGGAGGTCGTCGAAGGTGAGCTCG
>DASSQL010000438.1:0-3577 GCA_035702525.1 Ornithinibacter sp.
CACTCCAGAAGTAGCCCGTGGCCTGCGAGCCGTCCCCCGAGAGCGCCCCGATGAACCCGCAGTCCGCGAGGAAGCCGTTGCCGGCCTCGATGACGCAGAGCTCGTTGCCCTCGGGATCGGCCATCACCACGTGCTCCTCCTCGGGCAGCTGGCCGACGTCGTGGTGCCGCCCGCCGAGCGACAACACCCGAGCCACGGTCTCCTGCTGCTGCTCCGCCGACTGGCTCGTGAGGTCGAAGTGGAACTGGTTCGGGCCCACCTTCGGCTCGAGCGTGCGGGGGAAGCGGAGGCGGAAACCGGTGTCGTCAGGGGGCAGCAGCCCGATCACGTCACCCGAGCCGTCGACCTCCCAGCCCAGCACGCCGGCCCAGAACGCGGCGACCCGCGGCGGGTCGTTCGCGTCGATGCTCAGCGCCACCAGGTCGCACGTCATCCGGCACCCTCCTCGGTTCCCCCTGCGGGTCGCCCACGCTAGGTGCCCGGATGCCGTGGCGCCACCGGCTTTCCGTCGGGTCACCGTCGGGGCAGGATCAGGCCATGGATGCCGAGCCCCACTCCGTGCCCCAGCCGGGCATCGAGGCGGCCGTGCGGGCCGTGCGCAGCGGCGACGTGACCGCGCTGGTGAGGGTGCTGGCGGACCACCCGGGGCTCGTGCCCGGCCCGGTGGAGGGTCACGGCGGCCGGACGCTGCTGCACGTGGCGACCGACTGGCCGGGGCACCTGCCGAACGTGACCGACACGATCGCCGCACTGGTCGCGGCCGGTGCCGACGTCGACGCGCGCTTCGCGGGCGAGCACGCCGAGACGCCGTTGCACTGGGCTGCCAGCAGCGACGACGTCGAGGCGGTGACCGCACTGCTCGACGCGGGCGCCGACATCGATGCGCCGGGTGCGGTCATCGGCGGCGGCACCCCGCTCGGCGACGCGACGGCGTTCGCGCAGTGGGCCGCCGCGCGCGTGCTGGTCGAGCGGGGCGCGGCGGTGTCGCCCTGGGATGCCGCGGCGCTCGGGATGACGGACCGCGTCACCGCCGCGCTGCGCGCCGGTACGGCAGGCTCGACCGACGCCCTGCTCTGGGCGGCCTGCCACGGCGGCCACCTCGACACGGCCGTGGTGCTGGTCGACGCCGGCGCCGACGTGAACTGGCTCGGCTGGGACTCCCTCACTGCCCTGGGTGCCGCCGAGCGGGCGGGCGCCGTCGACGTCGTCGGGTGGCTGCGCGAGCAGGGGGCCGTAGAGCACCCCGGCTGAGCCGGGTTCGGTGTCCCCGGCGCGGCCCGGCGTGGCAGGCTGTGCTCGGCATACTCATCGGTAACCAAGGACGGCGACCATGCAGAGCACGACGACCACCGTGACGGCGAGCGACGGCACCGCGCTCCACACCCACCGCTGGCTGCCCGAGGGTCCGCCGAAGGCCGTCGTGCAGATCGCCCACGGCATGGCCGAGCACTCCGCCCGCTACTCCCGGCTCGCCGAGGCGCTCACGGCGGCCGGCTACGCGGTCTATGCCAACGACCACCGCGGCCACGGCGGCACGGCGAGCGAGGCCGACCACGGCTACTTCGCCGACCACGACGGCTGGGACAGCGTGGTCGGCGACCTGCGCGGCGTCACCGACTTCGCCCGCGAGGAGCACCCCGGCCTGCCGGTCTTCCTGCTCGGCCACTCGATGGGGTCCTTCCTCACCCGCGCCTACGTCATCGAGGACAGCCGCGAGCTGTCCGGCATCGTGCTGTCCGGCACCGCCGGCGACCCGGGCCTGCTGGGCAAGGTCGGGGCGGGGGTGGCCCACACCGAGGCCCGGCTGCGCGGTCGGCGGCACGTGAGCGCGCTGCTCGACAAGCTCACCTTCGGCCAGTACAACGCGGCCTTCAAGCCCAACCGCACCGACTTCGACTGGCTCTCGCGCGACGAGGCCGAGGTCGACCTCTACGTGGCCGACCCGCTGTGCGGCAAGACCTTCACCTCGGGCTTCTTCGCCGACCTGCTCGGTGGCCTGGCCCGGATCAACGACCGCCGCCAGGTGGCCCGGGTGCGCCGCGACCTGCCGATCCTGCTCATCGCGGGCGACGCCGACCCCGTGGGCGACGGCGGCAAGGGCGTCAAGGCGGTCGCCGCGCAGTACGAGTCGGTGGGCATCACCGACGTGACCTGCACGCTCTACCCCGGCGCCCGGCACGAGATCTTCAACGAGACCAACCGCGACGAGGTCACCGCCGACCTCGTGGAGTGGCTGGACGCGCACCTGCCCGCCTGACCGGCACACCACCTGCTGGCGTCGGGCGAGAAAGTTGTTCACCGGCCCGAGCGGTGGCTGAGACCGCGGAATCGGTCTCGCCCGCCATCCGTGGCAGGCTGGTGCCTCGGCATCCACCCCGGATGCCGTGCGCCCCGCCCCCGAGCACGAGGATCCACTCAACGTATGTGCGGCATCGCCGGCTACCACGGACTCCACGCCGACCACGCGCTGCTGGAGCGGATGAACGACTGCCAGCAGCACCGCGGCCCGGACGGCGAGGGCGTCGTCACGAGCGGCCCGTGCGGCCTGGCCCACCGACGGCTGTCGATCATCGACGTCGCGCACGGCCAGCAGCCGATGGACACCGCCGACGGGCGCTACTCGATCGCGTACAACGGCGAGGTCTACAACTACCTCGACCTGCGCGACGAGCTCGTCGGGCTCGGCCGCACCTTCACCACCGACTCCGACACCGAGGTCGTGCTCCAGGCGTTCGCGCAGTGGGGCCCCGAGGCGTTCGACCGGTTCAACGGGATGTTCGGCCTGGCCATCTGGGACCGCGAGGAGAAGCGGCTCACCCTGGCCCGCGACCACTTCGGCATCAAGCCCGTCTACGTGGCCCGGGTGCCTGCCCCCAGCGGCGAGGGCGAGGTGCTGCTCTTCGCCAGCGAGATCAAGCCGATCCTCGCCAGCGGGCTGTACGACAAGAAGGTCAACGAGCGCTCGGTCTACCGCTACCTGCGCTTCCGGGCGCATGAGGACGGCACCGAGACCTTCTTCGACGGCATCGAGCGGCTCGCCCCGGGCGAGATGCTCACCGCCGACGCGAACGGCATCCAGCGCCGCATGTTCACCCGGCTCAAGGAGGAGCTGCTCGAGCTCGCGCACGAGCAGCGGCCCTACGACGCCGCCGCGGCCGCGGAGTACAAGACCCGCCTGGTCGAGTCGATCCGGCTGCGGCTGCAGTCGGAGGTGCCGGTGGGCACGAGCCTGTCCGGTGGCCTCGACTCCAGCGCCGTCGCGGTCATCATCAACCAGCTGCTGGGCGAGGGCGACGAGCTGTCGACCCGCGCGGTCGGCACCCGGCAGAACACCTTCTCGGCGGTCTTCCCGGGCTCGATCAACGACGAGGAGCGCTACGTCGACGACGTCCTCGAGATCTGCACCGGCCACGTCGACTCGCACAAGATCCTGCCGACGGCCGACGAGTTCAAGGCCGACCTGCTCGACTTCATCCGCACCCAGGAGGAGCCGCTCATCTCCTCCGGCCCCTACGCGCAGTTCCAGGTGATGCGCGAGGCCACCAAGCACGTCACGGTGCTGCTCGACGGCCAGGGC
>DASSQL010000439.1:0-4705 GCA_035702525.1 Ornithinibacter sp.
CCGGGCGCGGCGCCGGGCGTCGAGGTCCATGGTGGTCACCTCGGCACTCATCGACTCAACCGCCTCGTCCCTCGTCCCTCGGGCTTCGATTCAACCAGACCCACCGACACCTGCGGTGCTGGGCCCGAGCCTAGACACCCGCCTCCATCCTTGCACGAACCTTAGACAAAGGCTCGGCCGCCGCTGCCGGGAAGCCGTTCGGTCACCCCTCAGATGGACTAGCGACAAAGAGCGCCCTGACCTGCAACGATGAGCCGGTGGACACCCCGCCCGCACCGAGTGACCGCCCGACCCGCATCGCCGAGCGGGTCGGCGAGAGCCTGACCCGCCTCGCGCGGATCACCGGTGAGCTCTCCACGGCCGACACGGTCGACGCCGTGGTCAAGATCGTGACGTACCACGTGGCGGACGCCGTGGGCGCGACGATCGCCGCGCTGGCTCTGCGCGAGGGCGAGAACGCCCGCATCATCGGGCTGCGCGGCCTCCCGGCCAGCGAGGCGCAGAAGTGGGAGGTCGTCCCGTTGACCCGGTCGATCGCGACGACCGACGTCATCCGTACGGGGAGGCGGCTGGTGCTCGTGGGGGCGGCGGCCATCACGCAGGCGTATCCGGACCTGCCCGGCGTCGACCGCGGTGAACGGACCGTCATCACCCTGCCGCTGCGGGTGGGGGGCCGCACGATCGGGGCGATCCACCTGTCCCTGCCGGGCCAGTTCACGCCCGACCCGACCGAGCTCGACTTCCTCGACATCATGGCCGACACGTGTGCCCAGGCCTTCGAACGCATCGAGGCCTCGGCGGTGGCCCGGCGACAGACCGCGCGGCTGCAGTTTCTCGCCGAGGCCTCGATCGAGCTGGCGAGCAGCCTCGACCTCGAGGTCACGATCAACCGGGTCGCGCGGCTGGCGGTACCCACCTTCGCCGACTGGTGCGCCATCGACGTCGTGCGCGACGGCCGGGTGCACCGGCTCGCCGTCGCGCACGTCGACCCCCGCAAGGTCGAGCTCGCGGTCGCGCTGCAGGAGCGGTGGCCCCCCGACCCGTCCAGCCCGAGCGGTGCGCGGGCGGTGGCGCTCAGCGGGCGCCCCGAGCTGATCCGCGAGATCACCGACGAGATGCTGGTGGCCGGCGCGCGCGACCCCGACCAGCTGCGCATCGCCCGCGAGCTGCAGCTGCGCAGCGCGCTGCTGGTGCCGCTGTGGGTTCGCGGCCGGGTGATCGGGGTCATCACCTGGGTGTCGACCGACGAGAACCGGCTGTACGACGAGGACGACGTCCGCTTCGCCGAGCACCTGGCTCGCCGCGCGGCGACCGCGATCGACAACTCCGAGCTCTACAGCCAGACCCGCGCGGCCGCGGAGCAGCTGCAGCACGCGGTGCTGCCCCAGAGCCTGGTCGGCGACGACCACTGGGAGGTCTCCTGCCACTACCGGCCGTCCGGGCGGGCGGAGGTGGGCGGCGACTTCTACGACGCCTTCGCGCTGGCCGACGGGCGGTACGTCGCCTTCCTGGGTGACGTCATGGGCCGTGGAGTCGCGGCGGCGGCGGCCATGGCCGAGGTCCGCGCGGCGACCCGGGCCTTCGCCTCGATCGACCCCGACCCGTCGTTCGTGCTGCGCCGGCTCGACGAGATGGCGGCGGTGTACGGCAGCGACCAGCTGGTGACCCTCGTCTACGTGGTCGCCGACGCGGCATCCGGCCGACTGCTGGTGGGCAACGGCGGCCACCCACCCCCGTCCGTGCTGCGCGCCGACGGTTCGGTCGAGCAGCTGCCCTTCACCGAGGGCCCCCCGCTCGGGGTGGCGGCCGACGTCCGTGCCGTGGTCGTCGTCCCGTTCGGCGTCGGCGACACCCTCCTGGCGTTCACGGACGGGCTCGTCGAACGGCGCGACGAGGACATCGACACCGGGCTGGCCCGGCTGTCCCGGGCGGTACCCGCCCTGGCGGCCAGCCCGCTCGCGAGCGGGCTGGAGCGGCTCGTCGAGGCGGTGCGCGACGACACCTACGACGACGACATGGCGGCCCTGGGGCTGCGCCGCCTGCGCTAGCGGCCGCCCACCGGGCTGTCGGTGCGGCGGGCCGCGGGGTCCACGACGGGTGCCCGGTAGTGGTGGGCGAAGGCCGCCGCCTCGGGCGGTGGGGGTACCAGCGAGACGACCACCCGGCACCCGGGGTCGCCCACCGCGATCCGTTCCTCCAGCAGCACGGCGACGTCGTCGAGGCTGTTGCGGGCGGCGATCCCGCCGAAGACGCTCGACGTCATCCGGCACAGCGCGGGGGCTCGCAGCACGGTGTCGCCGAACGGGCAGCGGGTGTTCTCGAGGACGATCCGTTCGGCGGTCGCCTCGACCACGGTGAAGCCACCGTCGATGGCGTGCTTCAGGCGCACGAAGCACCGGCCCAGCTGCTCGGGCGTCATCGCGCCCACGACCTGCTCGGCGAGGCGGAACTCCTCCTCCATCTGCCCACCGATGTCGGCGCCCACCTGGGCGACCGCGGCCTCGGCGGCATCCGGGCCGTGGTTGGTCTCGAGCGCCTGCGAGAGCTGCACGACGATCGCGCGCAGGAACGACTCCTTGCCGAAGCCGCCCTCGGGCCGGGCCTCGTCCATCGCGGGCAGCGCGTTGGTGGGCCGTCGGGGTGGGTCGATGGTGGCCGTCGTGCGCCGCGGCACGGGCAGGGTGATCGACACGACCATGCCGGCGTTGGCCCGCACCGACGCGCTCACCTCGGGGGCCAGCGCCTGGATGATCAGCAGGCCGCGCCCGGAGTCGGCCATCGCCGCGTCGAGGTCGGTGAGCTCGTCGTCGAAGGTGCCCGGGTCCATGACGGCGACGGATGCCGGCAGGCGTGGTGCCGCGGTCAGCGCACCGGAGTCGAACCCGGGGCCGATGTCGTAGACCTGCAGCACCGGCAGCTCGGTGGCCCAGCTCAGCGAGACCCAGACCGGGCCACCGGTGTGCCGGATCGCGTTGCCGACGGCCTCGGAGACGATCAGCTCGGCGTCGGTGATCTCGTCGGCGCTGCCGGGAACCGCGTGCCGCTCGAGGTACTGGCCCAGCTCGCGGCGCAGGTCACCCACCAGCTCGCGGCGATCGAGGTACCAGTCCACCGGTCCAGTGTGCTCCCGCGCAGGTCAGCGCGGCTCGGGGTTTACACGCGTTCTCCGGGGCGACCCGGCCGCCGTGCCCAAGGGGTGGCCGCACCGGGTCGGCTCGGCCATGCTGGGCGGGTGACCGAACGCAACGTCCTCGGCGGCGAGCTCCAGGAGTGCGGCACCGACCCGATGACCGGGTTCTACCGCGACGGCTGCTGCAGCACGGGCCCGGAGGACCTCGGCAGCCACACGATCTGCGCGGTGGTCACCGCCGAGTTCCTCGAGCACCAGCGCGCCATCGGCAACGACCTGTCGACCCCGGTGCCGGCCTTCCGCTTCCCCGGCCTGGTGCCCGGCGACCGGTGGTGTGTCACGGCGGCGAACTGGGCGCGCGCCCACAACGAGGGCGTCGCGGCCCCGGTCGTGCTCGCGGCGACGCACGAGGCGGTGCTGCGGGTGGTGCCGCTGGCCGCCCTGCAGCAGCACGCGGTCGACGTCCCGGAGGACCTCAGCTCGCTCGAGCCCTGAGCACCGCGACCTCCGGGACAACCTTCGACAGCCGCCCTGCTGACCTGCGGGTTCGTGCGCTCGTGACGCCCACCCGGCATCCGGCCTGACCTAGCGTCGGGCACTCCGACGACCCCTCGAGGAGCAGCGATGACCCACCACGACCACGGTGCCGAGCACGTTCACGACCTGATCAAGGACCAGCGCACCGCGATGCTGACGACGGTCCACGACGACGGCGGCACGCTGGCGTCCCGGCCGATGGCCTGCCAGCAGGCCGACCCCGACGGCACGCTGTGGTTCCTCGCCTTCTCGGACTCGCAGAAGGCCGCGGAGATCCGTCGTTCCCCCGACGTCAACGTGGCGTTCACCCAGGAGGGCAAGTGGGTCTCGGTGGCCGGCCGGGCGTCGGTGACCCAGGACCCGGCGAAGGCGCGCGAGCTGTGGAACGACTTCGCGCAGGCCTGGTTCCAGTGCGAGCCGGAGGACCCGCGGGTCGCGGTGATCCGGGTCGACGGCGACAGCGCCGAGTTCTGGGACTCCCCGGGCAAGGTCGGCACCCTGGTCGGGGTGCTCAAGGCGAAGGTGACCGGCGAGCGGCCCGACGGCGGCGAGAGCGCCACCGTCGACCTCTGAGGTCGGGCGGCCGATCAGCCGGTGACCAGCCCGTCCCAGTCCCAGTGCGGCAGCCGCTCGTCGTCGGGGACGGTGTCGGGGGAGTCAGGGTGCAGGCCCATCCGGTCGGTGGACCAGGCGAAGTAGTCGTGCAGCACACCGCGCAGCGGCTCCTCGGTGAGGCCGACGTCGGTGAGGGCGGCGTCGAAGCAGGCCACGGCCCGCTCGTCGAGCTCGCGGTGCTCGCCGTTGCCGGCATGCATCCGCAGCACGTCGGCCTCGTCGTTCATCGTGTCGGTGAAGGTGGTCGGTCCGCCGAGGGCCTCGGCCCAGTAGGCGGCCAGGCGCTCGACGTGCCGGGGGTGCAGGTCGCCGTGCTCGAACGGGTGGGCGGCCACCGGGTCGGCGAGGCAGCGCTCGTGCCAGGCACGGGCGAGGGCGAGCAGCCCGGCATCCCCGCCGGCGGCCTCGTGGACGGTGGTCATG
>DASSQL010000440.1:0-4899 GCA_035702525.1 Ornithinibacter sp.
CCGGCGCGCCCGTGGCTCACCACGTGAAGCATCCGGACCTCCCTCGCCCACGGCCACCGCGGAGCGCCGGGCCCCCCGGGGCCGTCCGCGTCCGGTCCCGCCGAGCTGCGCACCCTGACGCGGACGGGCGGCAGTGCGGTAGACATCGGGGATGACAGCGATCGCCATGGTCCTCACCGCCCTCGTGGCGCTCATCCACGTCTACATCGTCGTGCTCGAGATGGCCCTGTGGGAGACACCGCGCGGGCGGGCGGCGTTCGGCACGACGCCGGAGTTCGCCGCCGAGACCAGGACACTGGCCGGCAACCAGGGGCTCTACAACGGGTTCCTCGTGGCAGCGCTGGTGCTCGGCCTGGTCGGGCCGGCCGACCACCGCTTCGCGTTCGCCGTCTTCGGGCTCTCCTGCGTGGTCGTGGCCGGGCTCTACGGCGCGGCGACCGTGAGCCGCCGGATCCTGTTCGTGCAGGCCGTCCCCGCGGGGCTCGCCCTCGTCGCCGTGCTCGTGGCCGGCTGACGCCCGGTCAGCGCAGCAGCAGGTTCAGCCCCACCGTCAGCAGCACCGACAGCACGACGGAGACGAGGAGCATCACGAGGCAGCCGGCGGCGCCCCCGACGGGTCTGACCTGAAGTGGACTCACCGCGTCCTCCTGCCCCGTCCGTCGCCGACCATGCTTGACGCTCCCCCACATACTCGGTATACATACGTCCAACACGCACGGCATACCCGGTATGTGGTGCCACGAGAGGGGGACCGCGATGTCGGTCAGGTCGGGCCTGATGGCCCTGCTCGCCGAGGGCGAGAAGTACGGCGCCCAGCTGCGCAGCGAGTTCGAGGCACGCACCGGGGGCACCTGGCCGCTCAACGTGGGTCAGGTCTACACGACCCTCGACCGCCTCGTGCGTGACGGCCTGGTGGAGTCCGCGGGCGAGCCCGACGCCGAGGGCCGCATCGCCTACCGGCTCACGCCCGCGGGCCACGCCGAGCTCGGCGCCTGGTGGAGCACCCCCGTCGACCGCACCAACACCCCGCGCGACGAGCTGACCATCAAGCTGGCCCTGGCCGTCACGCTGTGGGACGTCGACGTGCAGCGGGTCGTGCAGACCCAGCGCACCGCCACCCTGCGCCACCTCCACGACCTCACCCGGCTCAAGCGCGAGTCCCTCGGCCGCGCGGAGGGGGCGGCCGAGGGCCGCGTGCGGCCGGATGCCGTGGCGCGCGCCCGTGCGCTCGCCGAGCCGCGTGCTGACGACGACAACGGCCTGGCCTGGCTCCTCGTCCTGGAGAACCTGGTCTTCGCCGCCGAGGCGGAGGTCCGCTGGCTCGACCACGTCGAGACGATGCTGGCCCGCCGACCCGCGCGCCCGGCATCCGTGAACACCACCACGACCGGCACCACCGCGAGCCGGCACGAGCCGGCCGTCGTCAGCAGCAACCCCGGGGGGGACCACTCATGAGCACCGCACCGCACGTCGTCATCACCGACGTCACCCGCGTCCACGGCAGCGGCGAGACCGCCGTGACCGCGCTGGCGGGCGTCGACCTCGAGATCCACCCGGGCGAGCTCGTCGCGGTGATGGGACCGAGCGGGTCGGGCAAGTCGACCCTGCTCAACATCGCCGGCGGCCTCGACCGCCCGACGTCCGGCTCCGTCTCGATCGGTGGCGACACGCTGACCGACCTCGGCCCGCGCGACCTGGCCAAGCTGCGCCGTCGGCGGATGGGCTTCGTCTTCCAGGACTACAACCTGATCCCGAGCCTCACCGCCGCCGAGAACGTCGCCCTGCCGCTCGAGCTCGACGGCACCCGGGCGCGACAGGCCCGCCGGCAGGCCCGGCACACCCTCGACCTGATGGGCCTGATGGACCTCTCCGACCGCTACCCCGACCAGATGTCCGGCGGCCAGCAGCAGCGGGTCGCGATCGCCCGGGCGCTGGTCGGCAGCCGCCGGTTCGTGCTGGCCGACGAGCCGACCGGGGCGCTCGACAGCCACACCGGCGAGGAGGTGCTGCGGGTGCTGCGCGACCGCTGCGACGAGGGCGTCGCCGGGCTGCTGGTCACGCACGAGGCCAGGCACGCCGCCTGGGCCGACCGGGTCGTGTTCCTGCGCGACGGCGTCGTCGTCGACACCACCGGGCACCGCGAGAGCCCGGAGGACCTGCTCGCCGCCGGCGAGGCCGCCCGATGACCACCCTGGTCCGCCCCGACGCCCCGCCCGACGGTGGCGGGGGCGAGGGGCCACTGCCGACCCACGAACCGAGCCGCTACGCGGCCTGGCGCTCGAGCTGGGCGGTCGCCCTGCGGATGGCGCGGCGAGACGTGCGCCGGCACCGTGGCCGCAGCGCCCTCATCGTCGTCATGGTCACCGTGCCCACGCTCCTGCTCAGCGCCCTCGCGACCATCGCGGCCACGTCCGACGTCGCCGGCACCGAGCTCATCGGCCGCACGATGGGTACGGGCCAGGCCTATCTGGAGGGCGTGTCCCCGACCAAGGTCGCGCAGACCGCCGACCCCGGCGAGGGCACGAGCTCGGGGGACGACCCCTCCCGCACCATCCCCGGGTTCGACCCCGCTGCCAGCCCCCGCGCCAACGCGGATGCCGTGTCGCGCGTCGTCGGGGCCCCCGTCGTGCCGATCTCGAACTTCCTCGCGCGGACCACCATCGGCGACCGGCGGATCAGCGTCGACGGGGTCGCGCTCGACGGGCGCAGAGGACTCGGCGAGAAGCTCCGCCTGGTCTCCGGGCGCTGGCCGGAGGGCACCCGTCAGGCCCTCGTGACCGCCTACGGGATGTCCCGCGGGCTTCCCGACAGCGGTCGCCTCACCGTCACCGTCGACGGTGCTGAGCACACCCTCGACGTCGTCGGCGTCGCCACCGTCCACGGGGCCTGGGGCGGCGGCGGCCTGGTGGTCGCGGAACCCCTGGACGACAGCCAGGCGTCCGGTGGCTGGATCGTCATGGGCGCCGACCCGGTCACCTGGCCGGACGTCCTGGCCCTCAACGAGTACGGCTTCCTGGTCACCTCCGCCGAGGTGCTCCGCCACCCGCCGTCGGATGCCGAGCTCTCGCCGGACGTCCGCGGCGCGTTCAGCAGCGAGGCCCAGCAGATGAGCCTCATGGTGGCCCTGGGCGCGGTGATGCTGCTCATCATCACCGCGCTGCTCGTCGGGCCGGCCTTCGCCGTCAGCGCCGCCCGCCAGCGACGCACGCTGGCCCTGGCGGCGAGCAACGGCGCCAGCACGGCGGTGCTCCGTCGCACCGTTCTCGCGTCAGCCCTGGTGCTCGGCACGGCGTCCGCGCTCCTGGGGGTGGTGCTGGGCGTGGGCGTGGCACGAGCCGTGGTCGCGTGGACGGCCCGCGACGGGCTGGGCATCGACGGGCCCTTCGACATCCGCTGGGCCCTGCTCGCCGGGATCGCGCTGTGTGCCGTCGCGAGCACCCTGATCGCGGCCCTCGCGCCCGCCCGCCGGCTCGGGCGGCTCGACATCGTGGGCGTCATGCGGGGTCAGAGCGTGTCCGCCCGACCGAGCATCCTGCTCTTCGTCGGCGGGCTCGTGCTCGCAGGCGTCGGCTCGCTGGCCATCTTCAGGGGCATCGCGGCGGGTCAGGTCATGTACCTGGGCCTGTCCGCGGAGTACCTCGTCACGATCGGCGCGGTGCTCCTCATCCTCGGTGCACTGTTCCTCGTGCCGGTGCTGCTCACCCTGGTCGGCCGGCTCGGCAGCCGGATGCCGACGTCGCTGCGGATGGCGGCGCGGGACCTGGCCCGGCACCGCTCGCGCAGCGCCCCGTCGGTCGCCGCGGTGCTCGCAGCCGTCGCCGGCCTGACCTTCGGGCTGACCGGGTTGTCGAGCGACACCGCCCAGAACGAGCGCGAGTACCTGCCGTCGACGCTGCCCGGGGAGGTGCTCGTCAGCGCGTGGAACGTCCCGCTCACGACCGAGCAGGTTCGTGGCGCGGCACCGGGGCTCGTCGTCTCGCAGAACCTGGTCTTCGCCGGTGACCCCGGCCGGTACGCCGCCGACCCGATCACGAAGCCGTACCGTGCGGAGTTCGTCAGCATGGTTCCGCCCGGCTGCGAGGTGGGACAGACGCTCACCACCGTCGCGTTCGGCGAAACCGATGCCGGCACGATCGACCGCTGCGCCGTCGCCGGTTCGGAGAGCATCGGAACCGGCCAGGTGCTGCTGCTGCCCGCCGACGAGCTGGTGCGCCGGCTCGGGTTGAACGCCGAGGACGCCGCCGCGGTGCGGGACGGCGCGGCCGTCGTCACGACCGGCGGCAGCAGCGTGCGGGTGGCCCGCGGTTCCTACGCCGTCGACCCCACGGCCACGGCACCGACCGACCCAGCCCTCGAGGTGACGGCCGACCGCACCGTCCCCGCCGTGTCGATCCCCCGGACCAAGGACTCCGCCGGCGCCCTGCTCGCCGGCAACCTCGCCTTCGCCACCGGCACCTCCACGACGCAGGGATGGCCCACGCGAGGCCTCAGCTGGACCGTGCGAACCACCGACGGCTCGCCGGTCCCGGACGCCGCGGTGGAGCAGCTGCAGCAGACGTTCGGCGACGACGTCGGCGTCCAGCTCGAGAACGGCTTCCAGCGCGACGACCGTCTCGTGGTCGGCATCCTGCTCGGCGTGTTCGCGATGCTCATCCTGGTCATCACGCTGACCTCCACCGCGCTGACGCTCGCCGAGCAGCAGAGCGACCAGGCGACGCTGGCGGCGTTGGGGGCCACCCGCGGCACACGGCGGGTCATGGCCGCCGCGCAGGCGTTCCTCCTCGCGGCGGTCGGGTGCGTGCTGGGGGTGGCCGTCGGGCTGGTCCCGGGCATCGCCATCTCGCGGCCGCTCACGAGCCAGGGGTACGACCCGCTCACCGGGGCCTCGACGACGCAGGG
>DASSQL010000441.1:0-4281 GCA_035702525.1 Ornithinibacter sp.
GAGAGGGCCACGGACGACAGGTGGGACGGGTCAGCCCGGGTAGGGGATGCCGCGTAGCACGACGAGCGAGGGGGCGGCCAGGGCGGCGAGGTCCTCGCGCGGGTCGTCGGCGTACACGACGAGGTCGGCCTCCTCGCCCTCTTCCAGGCCCGGCCGGCCCAGCCACGACCGGGCACCCCAGCACGCAGCGTCGAGCGCCTCGGTGGTGGTGAACCCGGCGTGCGCGAGGTGGGCCACCTCGGTGGCGACCAGCCCGTGCGGCAGCGAGCCACCGGCATCCGTGCCGACGTACACCGGGATGCCGGCGTCACGCGCGTGCGCGATCGTCGCGTACCGCCGCTCGTACAGGTCGATCATGTGCCGGTGGTAGTCGGGGAACTTCTCGCGGGCCGGTTCGGCGATCTGCGGGAAGGTGTCGATGTTGACCAGGGTCGGCACGATGGCGATCCCCTGCGCGGCGAAGCTCGCGATGGTGTCGGCCTCGAGGCCGCAGGCGTGCTCGACGCAGTCGGTGCCGGCGGCGGCCAGGTCGCGCAGCGACTGCTCCCCGAAGCAGTGCGCCGTCACCCGGGCTCCCTCCTCGTGGGCGGCCGCGACCGCCTCGGCGAGCACGTCGGCCGGCCAGCAGGGTGACAGGTCGCCGGTGTCGCGGTCGATCCAGTCGCCGACCAGCTTGACCCACCCGTCGCCGGCGCGGGCCTCGAGCCGCACCTGCTCGACGAGCTGCTCGGGCTCGACCTCCCAGGCGAAGTTGCGGATGTAGCGCCGGGTCCGCGCGATGTGCCGGCCGGCGCGCACCAGGCGGGGCAGGTCGTCGCGGGCCTGGACCCAGCGGGTGTCGGCCGGCGACCCGGCGTCGCGCAGGAGCAGCGCCCCGGCGTCGCGGTCGGCCAGCGCCTGCTCCTGCGCCGTCGCGTCGTCGACCGCACCGTGGGCGCCCAGGCCGATGTGGCTGTGCGCGTCGACCAGGCCCGGCAGCACCCAGCCGGGGACGGTCGTGACGTCGTGGTCACCGCTGGGGGCGACGTAGGTGATCCGCCCACCGACCACCCAGGCCTGCGGGCGCACGTCCTGCGGGCCGACGAGGACGGGACCGGTGAGGTGCAGCACCTGAGCCATGGCCCGACCCTAGTGGCGGCGATCCGCGCGGCCCTCTCCCCCCGCGGCGAACGTCAGTGATCTTCCTCCGGCCGGACGACGGAGGTCACCCACGTTCGCCCGGGGTGACGTGCGCGACGTTGATCTGAGAGAACTCTCTCGATATGGTCCTCTCAGATCACTGCGACCCCGAAGGAGGCCGTCATGACCAACCCCTACGGCGACATCGAGCTCGACGCCCGCGGCATGCGCGTGCTCGCCCACCCGGTGCGACTGCGCGCGCTCAACGAGCTCCAGCGCCACGGCCCGAGCACCGCCACCCTGCTGTCGGGCGTCGTCGGGGCCACCCCATCGGTCACGAGCTGGCACCTGCGCCACCTCGCCGAGCACGGGCTGGTCACCGACGCCGAGGGGCGGGGCAACGGGCGCGAGCGCTGGTGGCAGGCGACGGCCCGCGGCTTCCGCTACCGGCCCGAGGGTCCCGGCGAGCGCGAGGCGGGCCGCGTGCTGGAACAGGTCATCGAGGAGGTCGAGGGCGACGTCGTCGGGCAGTGGCACCGCGAGGTCGAACCGACCCTGCCGCCGCAGTGGCTCGACGTCGCCGGTCGGGCCGCAACCCGGGTGCTCGTGACCGCCGAGGAGGCGCTCGCCCTCGAGGCCGCCGTCGAGAACCTGCTCGCGCCCTACGTGCTGCGCAAAGAGGAACCCGAGGCGGCGCCGGAAGGCGCGGCGACGGTGCTCCTGCTGCGCCACGTGCTGCCCGACGGCGAGGTGCGCCATGGCTGAGGCCGGCACGGTCACGTCGACCACGCGGCCGCTGTGGCGCGACCGGAACTTCGCGACCTACTGGTCGGGCCAGGCCGTCTCGCAGCTCGGCGACCGGGTCAGTGAGCTCGCCCTCCCGCTCACCGCCGTCACGGTGGTCGGGGCCACCGCTACCCAGGTCGGGCTGCTCACGGCCGCGATCTGGCTGCCCAACCTGCTCGCCCTGGTGCTGGGCAGCTGGGTCGACCGCCAGCAGCGCAAGCGGTGGGTGCTCGTGACGGCCGACCTGCTGCGGGCCGTCGTCGTGCTCACGGTGCCGGTCGCGGCCCTCCTCGGGGCGCTTGCCCTCCCCCAGCTGTTCGTCGTCGCGCTCCTGCTCGGCGCCGGCGCCACCCTCTACCAGTCGGCCTGGCAGCCGTTCTTCGTGACGCTGGTGCGGCGCGACCAGTACGTGGAGGCCAACTCGCTGCTCAGCACCACCCGGTCGGTGTCGTTCGTCGCCGGCCCGGCCGTCGGGGGCGCCCTGGTGCAGGCACTCACCGCCCCCGTCGCGCTGGCGGTCGACGGCGTCTCCTTCCTGCTGTCGGCGGTGCTGCTGCGCCGCGTCGAGGTGAACGAGCGGGCATCGGCCACGAGCGCCGAGCGCGGCTCCCTGGGCCGGCGGGTGGGCGATGGGCTGCGGATCGTGCTGCACCATCCCTACCTGGCGCCCGCGCTGCGCTGCGTCACCTGGGTCAACGCCTTCACCTTCATGGTGAGCGCCGTCGTGCTCGTCTTCGCCAGCCGCACGCTCGGGCTGTCCGCCGGCACGATCGGCCTCGCCCTGGGGGTCGGTGCCGTCGGGGGCGTGGCCGGAGCCCTCGCCGCAGCGCCGGTGGCCCGTCGGATCGGGACCGGCCCCACGATCGCCGTCGGGGCCGTGCTGTTCACCCTCCCGATGGCAGCGCTCGCCCTCGCCGGCGGCAGCCGGCTGTCCGCCGCGCTGGTGCTGGCCTGCGTCGAGGCGGTGAGCGGCTTCGGCGTCATGCTCTTCGACGTCAACCTCAATGCGGTGCAAGCCGTCGTGACCCCGGATGCCGCGCGTGGTCGCGTGGTGGGCGCCTTCACCACCATCAACTACGGCATCCGGCCGGTGGGGGCCGTGGTCGGCGGGTTGCTTGCCGACCTCGTGGGCGTCCGGCCCACGCTCGTCATCGGTGGGGTCGGCGGCGCGCTCGCCGTGCTGTGGCTGCTGCGCACCCCGCTGGTGCGGGTCGCGTCGATCGACGACCTCGTCGCCGGCTGAGCCGCGCGCCCACGGCCCGAGCCGTCAGGCCACGTGACCGAGGGTGTAGCGCATGTCCTGCCAGACGACGACCCGACCGGACTCGTCGCGGGCGTCGTCGAGGATCTCGGCGGCCCGGGCCTCGAGGGTGTCTCGTTCCTCGGCGGGGACCATCGCCCACATGGCGCGCTGGCCGGTGCTCATCGAGAAGGCCTTCCACCCGTCGACGTCGCCCCACGGCACCTCGACGCGTCGGGTCACCGTGCTCACCGACATCGCGCCCGCGCCGTGCAGCAGCGCCTCCATGGCGTCGTCACTGGCGAACGGGGCGTCGGGGCCGACCGCCTTCGGGTCGAGCATCGCGGGCGGCAGCCAGGGGCGGAACAGCGCGTTGACCGCCGACCACGCGGGGTGCTCCTCGCCGAACGTCGCGACGCCGATCCGCCCACCGGGGGCCAACAGGTCGACCCAGCGGGCCAGCGCGGCGGCGGGGTCGGGCAGGAAGAACAGCACCAGCGACGAGGCGATCAGGTCGTAGGAGGCCGCCGGCAGGGCGGGGTCCACGGCATCCATCACCTCCGCGCGCGCGTCGTAGCCCTGCGCGGCGAGGAACGCCCGGGTGTGCTCGACCATGGCCGGGCTGATGTCGATCGCGTCGACCGCCCCCGTGGGCAGCACCGCACGGGCGAGCAGCGACGTGGCCGCCCCACGCCCGCACCCGATGTCGAGCACCCGGTCCCCCTGCCGCGGCTCCAGGACCTCGACGAGCCCCTCGGCGGTCGGCCCGAAGAACGGCACCCCGCTCTGGTCGTAGTCGTCGGCGATGGCCTCGAAGGTGGCGCGGACCCGCGCGACGGGGTCAGGCGCAGCAGTGGTCATCGACCGAGTATGGCCGGGTCGGCGGCGCCGAGAACAGGCCGCACTCATCGCCTGGGACAAGATCGACCGGCGGCCCTGGGCTCAGGCCTCGGGTGGCAGCAGGCGCAGGACCCGCCGCAGCGTCTCGGTGACCACCTCGGGGGCCTCGCTGTGCACCCAGTGGCCGACGCCCTTGACGACGACGGGCCGGGCACGCGGGAACAGGGCGCGCATCGCCGCCGTGTCGCTGTCGGTGACGTAGCTCGAGTCGCCACCGACCAGCCACACCACCGGTC
>DASSQL010000442.1:0-2108 GCA_035702525.1 Ornithinibacter sp.
ACCTCGCCCAGGCCCGACCGCTCCGAGCCGACGAGGCGCAGCACCAGGGCGATCCCCGCGGCCGCGACCGCGACGGCGACGAAGTGGACCTCGGTGGCGACGTAGACGTTCTCGACGGTGCCGGTGGTGCCGCCGAGCTTCTCGAGCAGGTCCTGGATCGCCGGGTCGGCGACCATGTCGGTCACCGAACCGAGCAGCGAGCCGACGACGAGGCCGAGCAGGACCATGCCGGCGGCCCAGCCGATGATGGTGCCGCGAGCGAGCCTGGTGACGAGTGAGAAGGGCCCGACCAGCAGGCGGCCGGCTCGCTCGGGCCCGTTGCGTGCCGGGATGACGCCGGCGCCGAGGTCGCGCCGGTCGAGCACGACGACCGCGATGGCGACACCGGCCACGAGGGTGAGCACCCCGAGGGTGAGCAGGCCGGTGCGGTTCGCGCCGTAGGCCTCGACCCGCCCGGTCCAGCCGAGGGGCGAGAGCCAGCCCAGGCCGTGCACGAAGGTGCCGGGGTCCTCGGAGTCGGCGACGGCGCGCAGGGCGTACATGGCGCCGAGGTAGCCGAAGCCGAGCCCGGCAGCGCCCCTCGTGGTGGAGGCGAGCTGCACCGCCACCGCGCCCACGCCCACCATGGCGAGGCCGGCCGTCATCCACGCGACCGCGAACGCGGCGCTGCCCGTGGGGTCCATGCCGAGGGACGCGAGGCCCAGCCCCGAGAGCACGCTCGCTGCGACGACGGCGATCGTCGCCAGGGTCACGGCGGCGGCGAGCGCCGACCAGCGGCCGACGACGCCGGCGCCGAGCAGCTCGAGGCGCCCCTCGTCCTCCTCGGTGCGCGTGTGCCGTCGCACGACGACGAAGGCGAGCACGGCGGTGAGGAAGGCGCCCATCATCACCGTCTTGAGCACGGCCAGGGCGTCGGCGCTGTGCGCGGGGATCGGGCCGTAGAGGGCGATGACCGACGGGCTGGTGAGGATGCTCTCGAGGCCGGTCGCGGCGGCCTCGTCGGTGGGGTAGAGCGCGAGGGTGGCCTGGGCCGAGCCCACCGCCAGCACCACGAGCCCCAGCACGCTGCTCGGGATGAGGATGCGGTCGCGCCGCCACGCCAGCCGCAGCAGGTGCGAGTACCCGGCGAGCCTGTTACCGAGGGAGATCGACGGGGCCACGTGCCCCGTCGGGGCGGTCGCCGTGGTCATGCCGGCTGCTCCTGCGTCGGGCGCGGCGCCCGAGGTGAGCCCCCGGCATCCGGCTGGGTCTGGTAGCGGGCGAGGAAGAGCTCCTCGAGGGTCGGCGGCTGGCAGGTGAGGCTGGCCACGCCGCGGCTGCCGAGGGTGGCGACGAGGTCGCCGAGGTGCTCGGCATCGACCGACAGGCGCACGTCGGCGCCGTCGATGGCCACGTCGTGCGTGCCCGGCCAGCCGTAGAGGCCCTCGGCGCTGGCGCCGTCGCGCAGGACGGCGTGCACCCGCGTGCGGGTCAGGTGGCGCAGCTCGGCCAGGCTGCCGCTGTCGACGATCCGGCCGGCCCGGACGATGCTGACCCGGTCACAGGCCTTCTCGACCTCGCTGAGGATGTGGCTCGACAGCAGCACGGTGCGGCCGTCGGCCTTGAGGGCGGACAGCTCGCTCTGGAAGACCTCCTCCATCAGCGGGTCGAGCCCGGCGGTCGGCTCGTCGAGCACGAGCAGCGGCACCCCGCTGGCGAGCGCGGCCACCAGGGCGACCTTCTGGCGGTTGCCCTTGGAGTAGGCCTTGCCCTTCTTGGTCTCGTCGAGCTCGAAGCGCTCGACGAGCCGGCGGCGGCGCTCCTCGTCGATGCCGCCGCGCAGCCGGCCCAGCAGGTCGATGACCTCGCCCCCGCTCAGCGACGGCCAGAGCACGACGTCTCCGGGCACGTACGCGAGCCGGCGGTGCAGCTCGGTGGCGTCGTGCCACGGGTCGCGGCCGAGCACGGTCGCGGTGCCGCCGTCGGCGCGCAGCAGGCCGAGCAGGATGCGGATGGTGGTCGACTTGCCCGCCCCGTTGGGTCCGAGGAAGCCGTGGACCTCGCCCTCGCGGACGCTGAGGTCGAGACCGTCGAGGGCGACGGTGTGGCCGAACGACTTGCGCAGGCCG
>DASSQL010000443.1:0-8218 GCA_035702525.1 Ornithinibacter sp.
CTCGGGGCGCGTGTAGCTGAGGAACGGCGCGACGTAGACCTCGCTGTCCCAGAAGTAGTGCCCTTCGTAGCCCGAGCCGGTGACCCCCTTGGCCGCGACCCCGTGGCCGTCGGCCCGCCCGCTGGCCTGCGCGAGCGTGAACAGGTTGAACCGGATCGCCTGCTGGATGGCCGCGTGGTTGGGGAGGTCCGACTCGACCTCCACGTCGCTGGCCGCCCAGAAGTCGTCGTACCAGTCGCGCTGCTCGGCCCGCCAGTGGTCGAGGTCGTAGCGGGCGGCCCGGTCGAGGGTGCGCCGGCAGCGGTCGGACAGCTCGCGCACGGGCAGCCCGCGCGAGGTGTGGTACGCCACTGCCTTCTCGATGCGCAGCGTGTGGCCCTCCGCGGCGTCGACGCGGAAGACCATCTTGGTGAGGTCCGGCTCGTCGCCCATGACCACCTCGTAGGGGTCCTGGGTGTGCAGCACGTGGTCGGCGGCCACGACGACGGTCATCCGCGAGTTCGCGCACTGGTAGCCGAGCATCATCCGGTCGTCCTTGGCCATGTGGATGCGCGGCTGCAGCACCCGCCCCTCGAACGCGCCGGCCTTGCGCGGGTCGGCGTGGACCCCGTTGGTCTCCGCCTGCAGGTGGTACTCGTCCTGGGCGTCCTGGCGGTTGAGCAGCTGCGACGAGACGACCAGCGGGGCGTCGCCGGAGAGCATGGTCACCTCGAGGGTGAGCACGACGAGGTGCCGCTGGGTCATCGAGACCATCCGGGTGGAGTCGACCTTGACCCGCTTGCCCGACGGCGTGCGCCAGATGACCGAGCGCCGCAGCACGCCGTCGCGGAAGTCGAGGGCGCGCTCGTAGTGCTCGAGGTCGGCAGTGCCGATGACGAGCGGCTCGTCGTCGACGTAGAGCTTCATCAGCTTCGCGTCCGGGGCGTTGACGATCGTCTGGCCGGTGCGGGCGAAGCCGTACGCCGCCTCGGCGTGCCGGATCGGCCAGGTCTCGTGCAGCCCGTTGACGTAGGTGCCGTGCTCGAACGCGTGCCGGCCCTCCTCGGGGTTGCCGCGCATCCCGATGTAGCCGTTCGCGACCGTGAACAGGGTCTCGGTGACGCCGAGGTCGCTGCGGTCGGGGTCGCACTCGACCAGGCGCCAGGGGTCGACGGGGAACCGGCTGCGGTCGAGCGGGTCGGCCGAGGCCTGACGGGGCTTCACGCGAGGTCTCCGAGGTCGTCGACGACGAGGTCGGCCCCTGCGGCGGTGAGGGTGTCGGCACCGGCACCGCGGTCGACGCCGATGACCAGCCCGAACGCACCGGCGGCGCCGGCCCGCACCCCCGAGACGGCGTCCTCGACGACGACCGAGCGGGCCGGGGTGGCGCCGCACTCGGTGGCGGCGTGCACGAAGGTGTCGGGGGCGGGCTTGCCGGCCAGCCCGAGCGTGGTGGCGACCCGGCCGTCGACCACGGTGACGAACCGGTCGGCCAGGCCGGCGGCGGCGAGCACCGCGGGGGCGTTGGCCGACGACGAGACGACCGCGACCGGCATCCGCATCTCGCGCAGCACGTCGAGCAGCGCGACCGAGCCGGGGTAGGGGGTGACGCCGTCGCGGGCGAGCACGACGTTGAAGGCGTCGTTCTTGCGGTTGCCCAAGCCGCACACCGTGTCGGCGTCCGGCGGGTCGGACGGGTCACCGTCGGGCAGCCGGATGCCGCGTGCCGTGAGCAGGTCGCGCACGCCCTCGTAGCGGGGCTTGCCGTCGACGTGGGCGAAGTAGTCGGCGTCGGTGTAGGGCGAGGTGTCGGCGCCGGGGGCGTCCCACGTGGAGAGGAAGGCGTCGAACATCTCCGCCCAGGCCCGCATGTGGACCTCCGCGGTGGGCGTCAGGACGCCGTCGAGGTCGAACAGGACCGCGTCGTGCTCCGACCAGGTCACCGGCAGCGCTGTGCTCATGACCTGAACGCTAGGGACTGCGAGAGCGCTTGCGCAATCGGCCCTTCGGTGGTGACCGCAGGGTGGTCAGGCACGGCACCGTCTCGGCGTGAGCCGCCGACCCCCGACGGGCCAGCACGCTCGGCTACGGTGCGAGGTGTGAGCCAGCCCGTGCGCCTGCCGTTCGACCCGATCGCGCGGGCGAGCGAGCTGTGGCGCGAACGCTGGGGCGAGGACTCGCGGTCGGTCTCGATGGCGACGGCGACGTCCGTGATGCGCGTGCAGCAGCTGCTGCTCGGCCAGTTCGACGCGATCGCCGGCCGGCACGGGCTCACCTTCGCGCGCTACGAGGCGCTGGTGCTGCTCGCGTTCAGCCGCGAGGGACGGCTGTCGATGTCGCGGATCGGGGAGCGCCTGATGGTGCACCCCACCAGCGCCACCAACATCGTGCAGCGGCTGGCGGCCCAGGGCTTCGTCGAACGGGTGCCGAACCCCGCCGACCGTCGCGGCGCCTTCGCGGTCATCACCGATGCCGGTCGCGTGGCCATGGAGGCCGTCACCGCGGACCTCGAGGCCGTCGACTTCGGGCTGCCGATGCTCGACGACGCGCAGCACGAGGCCCTGTTCGAGCTGCTGCGCGCGGTGCGGGTCGGGGCCCGCGACTTCGACGCCTGACCAGGCGGTTCACGGATGCCGTGACGCGGCATCCGCCCTGCGTCGCACCCGTCGCCGGGTCTCGACGCGCCGTGTCGTGCGTCACGTGGTAACGGGCCGGGATTTGTCGGCACGGGGTCGGGTTTGTCATGGTGGAAGGCAGCCCTGAGCCCGGACGAGCGTCCGGGACGCCCCGCACACAGCAAGGACACCCTCTGACATGGCCACCATCGTGAAGCGCGTCGTCGGCGCGCTCCTGGCGCTCGTCGGCCTGGCACTGACCGCCGTCGGCGTCTGGTTCGCCACCCAGCTGGGCACCTCAGGGACCGCCGAGTTCGCCGTGCACCCGGCGACGACCGACCCCGTGCTCGTCGGCCCCGACGTGCTGAACCGGGTCGACGCCGACGTGGTCGTCACCGCGACCCCGACCCCGGGCGGCTCGGTGTGGATGGCGCTGGCGAACCCCTCCGACGCCGACGCCGTGGTCGGCGACACCAAGCACGTCGCCGTGACCGGGGTGTCGGTGAGCGACTGGACCCTGGTCACCACGACGACCGGCACCGGTGCGGCGCCCGAGCTCGGCGCGGCCGACCTGTGGCGGCAGCAGGACGACGCCAAGGGGCCGGTGACGCTCACCGTCAAGCAGTCCGGCGCTCCCGAGACGCTCGTCGTGAAGACCGACGGCGGCCAGCTGAGCTCGCTGACCATGAAGGTCACCGACAAGTCGTGGTTCGTCGAGGCGGTCGTCGCGGCGCTGATCGGCCTGTTCCTGCTGGTCGCCGGGGTCGTGCTGCTCACCTCGCGCCGCCGGCACCACCACCACGGTGAGGTCGTCGTGCCGCCGGTGCCGGCCGCACCGGGAACCATCGACCCCGACGCGACCGTTGGAGCCGAGGACGGCGCCGAGCCGATGACGCCCTCGGACCACACCGTGGTGCTGAGCCCGTTCGAGGCCCCTGCTGCCGCTCCCGAGCCCGCCGCCCCGGACGCCGACGACGCGCACGACCCCGCGGCTGCCGAGACCACCGACCCGCACGACCCCCATGACCCCGAGGAGGTCACCCGATGACCCCGCGCCCCGTGAACACCCCCATGACCACTCCCAGGACCCTGCGCCGCCTCGTGGCGTCGACCACCCTGCTCGGCGCGCTCGTGCTCGCCGGCTGCGGTACCCAGGACGCCCTCGTCGGCCTGCACCCCGCCCCGGCCGAGCAGACGGCATCCGCGCCGCTCGACGCTGAGGGTGCCACCGCGGTGGCCGCTCGGCTCCTCGCGGCCAAGGACGCCGCGGCCGCCGGCAACACCAAGGCCGACCGGGCCGCGCGCGCCGAGGTGCTCACCGGTGACGCCCTGAACGTCGCCGACGCGCAGGCCGCCCGCGCCGGCACCCCACCCGAGGGCACCGAGCTCGCACCCGAGCCCAAGCCGACCATCGTCGCCCAGTCGCAGGGCCGCCAGTGGCCGCGCGCCATCCTCGCCTCGACGCTCGACGAGACCACGAACACCCAGTGGCTGCACGCGATGATCTCCGAGAAGCCCGACCAGCCGTTCCGCATCGCCGCGAGCGTCCCGATGTTCGGTGGCGCCGAGCTGCCGGCCCTCGGTGAGGAGCTCGCCGGCGCGCCGCTGCTCGACACCGCACAGAAGAACGGCCTGCAGACCTCCCCCGCGGATGCCGTGAAGGCGTACGCGGCGGCCATCGCCCAGCCCAAGGGCAAGGCCACCGACGTCGTCGCCGCCGACGACCAGTTCGCCACCGGGCTGAAGACCGCGGCCGCCACCCAGGCGACCGCCCTCGGCAAGCTCGGCACGCTGGCACAGAGCCACGAGCCGCGACTCGACGAGGCCGTCACCTTCCAGCTCGCCGACGGCGGCGCGGTCACCTTCGGCCTGCTGAAGCGCACCGACACCATCTCGGTGAAGAAGGGTGCCAAGGAGCTGGTGCTCCCCGCGGAGTACGCGAAGCTCATCGGCAAGAAGAAGGTCACCCAGCAGCTGGTGCTCAACAACCTCGAGCCGATCGTCATGGTGCTGCCCAAGACCGGCGAGGGCCGGGTCATCGGCGCCAGCGACCTGCTCGTCTCCGGCAGGGGCCGCTGAGCCCCCGTCGGTCACCCCTTTGACAGAATCGGGACCATGAGCGAGACCACCCCGCCCGCGGGCACCCGCGGCGCCGTCGACCTGTCCTCCGTCGCCGGCATGACGGCACCCACCGCAGCGACCGCCGGAGCCGGGATGCCGGCCGGCGCCGTGCCCGGCGACCCGCCCCCCCAGCAGGCCGCCGTGCCCGGGGGGCTGGTCGTCGAGGTCGACGCCACCAACCTCCAGGACGCCCTGAACCGCACCCTGCAGGTGCCCGGTGTGCTGGTGCTGTGGGGGTCGGCCTACCCGCAGACCCGCGATCTGTTCGACACCGTGGTGCGGGTCGCCGCGTCGCTCGAGGGCCGGGTGCTCGTGCTGAGCGCCGACCTGTCGACCTCGCCCCAGCTGCTCCAGGTGTTCCAGCCGCTGCTCGAGCAGGCGTTCGGCCAGCCGAGCGTGCCGGCCACCTTCGGCCTGCTCCAGGGCCAGCCGGTGCCGCTCTTCCCGGGTGTCGCGCCCGAGAGCGAGGTGCGGGCGGTGCTCGACCAGCTGCTCCAGGCTGCCGTGCAGAACGGCATCACCGGCCGGGTGCAGCTCGAGGCCGTCGAGGGCGGCGACGACGCCGACACCCTGCCGCCGCTGCACGAGGCGGCCTTCGACGCCATCGAGCGGGGCGACCTCGATGGTGCCGCCGCGGCGTACGAGCAGGCGCTGGCCGACAACCCCAAGGACCACGACGCCGAGCTCGGGCTCGCCCAGGTGCGCCTCATGCAGCGCACCCAGGGCGTCGACCTCGCCGCCGCCCGCGCCGCCGCCGCGGCCGACCCCACCGACGTCGAGGCCGCCATCCTGGTGGCCGACCTCGACCTGCTCGGCGGGCACGTCGAGGACGCCTTCACCCGGCTGCTCGACCTCGTGCGGGGCACCTCGGGTGACGAGCGCGACCGCGCCCGCACCCACCTGCTCGAGCTGTTCGCGGTCGTCGGCAACCACGACGAGCGCGTGCGCAAGGGCCGCACGGCCCTGATGAGCGCCCTGTTCTGACCCGGTGCCCCCCAAGCTGCTCGACGACCACGTCCGGTTCCGGCTCGACCTCGCCGAGCCCGGGGTCACCGGTGTCGTGCTGCAGTGCGACCGTGCGGTGCCGGGGCGGCGCGAGTTCCGGCGCGACACCACGGGGTGGGTGCTCGACGTGCCGCGCCCGGCCCTGCAGCGCCTCGAGTACCGCTTCGCCGTCGCGCGCGGCGACGAGGTCGAGGTGGTGCTCGACCCGGCCAACCCGGTGAGCGTCGGCACCGCCTTCGGCGACCGCTCGGTGCTCGAGCTGCCCGGCTACGCACCGCCGTGGTGGCTGGGTGCACCGGCCGTCGAGGGCCGGCTGGTGGCCATGTCCCTGGCGGGGGAGACCGCCGACGAGGTGCCGGTGACGGTCTGGAACCCGGTGGACCTCGCCGACGACGAACCGGCGCCGATGCTGCTCGTGCACGACGGCGCCGAGTACGACCAGCTGGCCCGCATCACGACCTACTGCGGTGCCCTCATCCACGGTGGGCAGCTGCCGGCGCACCGCGTCGCACTGGCCCACCCCGTCATCCGCGACGCGTGGTACTCGGGGTCGCCGCAGTACCTGCGCACCATCGCCGACGCCGGTCTGGACCGGCTGGGGGAGCGGTACGCCGTGCGCGGGCCGGTCGTCGTCGTGGGGGCCAGCCTCGGGGGGCTCACCGCGCTGCTCCTGGGCCTGCTCGGGGCGCCACGGGTCGGTGGCGTGTACTCCCAGTCCGGGTCGTTCTTCCAGGTGCGGTACGACGACTCGGAGAGCGGCTACCGCTACTTCGGGCGGATCTCCCGCCTGGTGCAGAGCGTGCTCGACATGCGGCACGCCGAACACCCCCTGGTGGTCGGGATGTCGTGCGGCGCACTCGAGGAGAATGCCGCCAACAACCGCGACATGGCCGCCGCGCTGCGCCGTGCCGGGCACGACGTGACCCTTCGCGAGGTGCCCGACCTGCACAACTACACCGCGTGGCGCGATGCCCTCGACCCCGGCCTCACCGACGTCCTGCGCCGCGTCTGGGGCTAGCGGCCGGCCCGTGGTTGCGGGGCTGGATGCCGACCGGCAGGGTGGGGTCGCATGGAGACCACCAGCGTGCGCCTGCCGGTGCCCGGCCACGACGCCGACCTCGAGGTGGTGCGCCACGGGTCGTGGGGGCGGCCGGTGCTGCTCTTCCCGTCCGAGGGCGGTTCGGCCCGCGACGCCCAGCACAACGGCATGCTCGACGCCGTGCGGCCCCTGGTCGACGCCGGTCGGATGAGCCTGTTCTGCGTCGACTCGCTCGACGGGTGGTCGTGGTCCGACAGCGACCTCCCCACCGAGGAGCGGGCCCGGCGCGGCGGCGCCTACACCGCATGGCTGTCCGAGCTGGTGCTGCCCTGGGTGCTCGACCAGGTGGGTGGCAGCCAGGAGGTCATCACGGTCGGCGTCTCGCTCGGGGCGTACCACGCGGTGCACCTCACCCTGCAGCGGGCCGACGTCGCGCCGCTGGCCATCGGGCTGTCCGGCAACTACGACCCGACGACGTGGAACGGGTGGGGTGAGCTCGGTGACGCGACCTACTTCGCGAACCCGACGGCTTACGTCGCGAACATGGACGGCGACCACCTCGAGTGGGTGCGGTCGCGGGTGTCGGTGCTGCTCGTGGTGGGGCAGGGAGCCTTCGAGGAGTCACCGACCCGGGCGCTGTCCGCGACGCGGTCGTTCGCAGACCTGTTGGAACGCAAGGGGATTCGTCACGAGCTCGACGTCTGGGGTCATGACAGCGCCCACGACTGGCCCTGGTGGCATCGTCAGCTCGCACACCACCTGCCCCGTTTCGTCTGACCGAAGGAGACCGCATGGCCCCCACGACCGACCACCTGGTCGGGCTGCTGCTCGGCGCCGAGGAGGACTGGCCGACCGCCTTCGAGGCGCTCGCCCGCCGGCTCGGCGTGCTGCGCGCTCCCGACGGCGGCCAGCACACCGTGACCACCGAGCGGCTGACCATCGAGCCCTTCAACCTGCGCGACAAGGCCCGCCACGAGCTGGTCATCGACCGACTCGCGCACTGGTACTACCACCCGCGCGAGTGGCTGAAGAAGGTCGCGCTGATGGACGACGTGTACCTGCTGAACAGCCCGTTCACCTTCCAGTCGATGGAGAAGCACTCGGCCTACTGCGCGCTGATGCGGCTGGGCATGAACGTGCCCGAGACGGTGCTCGTGCCCTACAAGCACCCCGTCGACAACGCGCGGTGGGCGTACACCTCGGCGCGCTACAACCGCGGCTTCGACCTCGACCAGGTGGCCGAGCCGCTGGGGTACCCGCTGTACATGAAGCCCTTCGACGGCGGCGGCTGGCGCGGGGTGTCGCAGGTGCGCGACCGGGCCGACCTGCACCGGTCGTACGACGACTCGGGCGAGATGCTGATGCACCTGCAGGCGTCGGTGCCCGACTACGAGCACTTCGCGCGCTCGCTCACCATCGGACCCGAGACGATGGTGATGAAGTTCCGGCCGGAGGAGCC
>DASSQL010000444.1:0-3245 GCA_035702525.1 Ornithinibacter sp.
GCTCGAGGTCGACCGGGGCCCCCTTGATGCCGCTGCCGCCGACGTCGATGCCGAGGGGATGTCCGGTGCTCATGCTGCGTCTCCCTGGGTGAGGATCTCGGGACCGTGGTCGGTGACGAGGATGGTGTGCTCGAACTGGGCTGACCGCCGGCGGTCCTTGGTGACGACGGTCCAGCCGTCGTCCCACATCTCCCACTCGTGGGTGCCGAGGTTGAGCATCGGCTCGACGGTGAACGTCATGCCGGCCTCGATGACGGTGCTGTAGGCCGGCGCGGCGTCGTAGTGGGGGATGACCAGGCCGCTGTGGAAGGCGGAGCCGATGCCGTGGCCGGTGAAGTCGCGCACCACGCCGTAGCCGAAGCGTCGTGCGTAGGACTCGATCACCCGGCCGATGACGTTCACCTCGCGGCCCGGGACGGCCGCCCGGATACCGCGCATCATCGCCTCGTGGGTGCGCTCGACCAGCAGGCGCGACTCCTCGTCGACGTCGCCGACGAGGTAGGTGGCGTCGGTGTCGCCGTGCACCCCGTCGATGAAGCCGGTGATGTCGATGTTGACGATGTCGCCGTCCTCGAGCGGCCGGCTGTCGGGGATGCCGTGGCACACCACCTCGTTGACCGACGTGCACAGCGACTTCGGGAAGCCCTTGTAGCCCAGCGTGGAGGGGTAGGCGCCGTGGTCGAGCAGGTACTCGTGGCCGACCCGGTCGATCTCGTCGGTCGTGACACCGGGCGCGATGACCGCGGCGGCGGCGGCCATCGCGTCGGCGGCGATGCGGCCCGCGACGCGCATCTTCTCGATGGTCTCGGCGTCCTTGACCTCCGGCCCGGTGAACCGCGCCGGCCCGGGCCGGTCGACGTACTCGGGCCGAGGGATGCTCGTCGGGACGGGTCGGCGCGGGGAGAGCGCACCGGGGGCGACGGTTGCGTACGTCAACGGCATACGGTGGAGTCTAGGCACCCCGCCGCGCCCGAGGAGGACACCGATGCCCTACTGGTTCAACGTCGACACCGGACAGGTCGAGACCGACGACGACCGCAGCCAGGACGCCACCGTCATGGGTCCCTACGAGACGCACGACGCCGCGGCGAACGCGTTGCAGCACGCCCGGGAGAACACGGAGCGCTGGGACCGCGAGGACAAGGAGTGGGGCAGCGGCTCGGCCTGGGACGAGGAGACCCAGGAGGACTGAGTCCCAGCGGGTCCCACGCTCTGCGTGGGCGGACTGAGTCCCAGCGGGTCCCGCGCTCTGCCTGGGCGGATTGAGTCAGGCCCCGAGGCGGCGGTGCACGGAGACCGCGTAGGTGCCTCCGGCCACGAACGGCTGCTCGTCCCACGTCGCGTACCGCGCGATGAACGACAACCCGGCGGCCTCCGCCAACCGGTCGTAGACGCGCAGGTCGACCGGGGCCGCCTTCTCGGGAAGGGCGGAGCCCGCCAGCCCGAAGCCCGCGACGAGGTAGCCGCCCGGCGCGAGGTGGGCGGCGAGCCGGTCGAGCACCCGGGGGAGCGTGCCGTCGGCCAGGTAGGGCACCACGTTGCCCGCCATGACGATGCAGGCGAACTCCTGCTCGGTGCGCAGGTCGAGGGTGGACAGGTCGGCGACGAAGAACCGGGTCTGCAGATCCTCACGGGCCAGGGCGATGAGGTGCTCGTCGGCGTCGACCCCGATCGCGGTGTGCCCCAACCGGGTCAGCTCGCTCGCGACGCGACCGAAGCCGCAGCCGGCATCGAGCACCCGTGAGGGCGGCGGCACCAGCCGGGTGATGAACCGGGCCTCGCCGTGCACGTCCTCACCGGTGGCCTCGAGGTCGAGGAAGCGTCGCCGGTAGGCGTGCGCCGCCTCGGGGCCGCTCTGCAGGGCCGACCAGCGGGTCGGCGACGGTGCGTTCGGGGTGTCCATGGGCCACATGGCGGTTCGACGTCTCCCTCGGTCCGGTGGTTTCAGGCCTCGAAGGAGTGCTCGGCGGCCGGGAACGCGCCGGAGGCGACCTCCGCGGCGTAGGCGCTGGCGGCATCCTTGAGGTCACCGCGCAGGTCGGCGTACTTCTTGACGAACCGCGGCGCCCGGCCTCCGCGCAGCCCGGCCATGTCCTGCCAGACGAGCACCTGGGCGTCGCAGTCGGGGCCGGCGCCGATACCGATGGTCGGGATGCGCAGCGCCTCGGTGACCTTCGCGGCGACCGGTGCCGGCACCATCTCCATGACGATGGCGAAGCAGCCGGCGGCCTCGAGCGCGAGGGCGTCCTCCATCAGCCGGTCGGCCCCGGAGCCGCGGCCCTGCACCTTGTAGCCGCCGAGCACGTGCTCGCTCTGCGGGGTGAAGCCGATGTGGCCCATGACCGGGATGCCGGCCCGCACCAGCAGCTCGACCTCGGGAACCATCGGCTTGCCGCCCTCGAGCTTGACCGCGTGCGCCAGGCCCTCCTTCATGAACCGGGTCGCCGTGGCGAGGGCCTGCTGGGGGCTGGCCTGGTAGGAGCCGAACGGCAGGTCGGCCACGACCATGGCGTGCCGGGCCGAGCTCGTGACGGCCTTGCACAGCGGCACCAGGTGGTCGACCGTGACGGGCACCGTGGTCTCGAAGCCGTAGACGTTGTTGCCGGCGCTGTCGCCGACGAGGAGCACCGGGATGCCGGCCTCGTCGAAGATCTCGGCGGTGTACATGTCGTACGCCGTCAGCATCGCCCACTTCTCGCCGCGCTCCTTCATCTGGAGCAGGTGGGGGATGCGCACGCGGCGCTGCGGCGCCGCCTGGGCGCCGGTGCCGTACGGCGCGGTGCCCTCGGGGGCCGGGGCCGCTGCGGGCGTGGGGGTCGGCGTCGACTCGCTCATGGGGCGATCGTATGCCGAGCGCCCAGCAGGGAGCCCCGGCGGTCGGTGACCGCCGGGGCTCCCCGGTGCTGCTGGCTCAGCCGTGCGGCTGGGTCACTTGGGCGCCACCGTGATGTTCAGGTGGCTACCGGTCGTGGCGCCGTTGACGGTGATCGTCGTGCCCGTCTTCGGCACGTCGACGCCCGTCCAGCCCGGCTGGTAGCGGCCCTGGTGGGACCCGGTGCAGGCGTGCGTGTCGCAGTCGGACCACCAGCTCTTGGTGTCGTCGAACGTCGGCACGGCCTTCTGCGACGGGATGGTCGCCGCAACACCGTTGTTGTGCAGCGTGATCGCATCGGTCTTCTCGGTCCCGAAGGTCGAGTCGTACGAGAGGATCCGCTGGCGCATCAGGTCACCGTTGGGCCAGTGCG
>DASSQL010000445.1:0-3573 GCA_035702525.1 Ornithinibacter sp.
GGCGGCGCACTCCCGCGGCGTGCCCGCGTACGTCGACGCGGCACCGGCAGTGCTCGGCGCCACCCTCGCCGCCGGGCCCGACCTGGTCAGCCCGAACGTCGGCGAGGTCGAGTCGCTGCTGCACGGCCGCACCGACGAGAACGTCGAGGAGGAGGGCGACGACGTCGTCGACCGCTGCGTGGCGGCGTCGCGCGAGCTGCACGCCCGCGGGGCCCGGCGCGCCGTCGTCACCGCCGGCTCCCTCGGCGCCGCCCTCACCACCGCCGACGGCACCTGGTGGGTCGACGCGGTGAGTGTCCCCGTCGCCAACCCGATCGGCGCGGGCGACTCGTTCCTCGCCGGCACCGCGCACGCGCTCGCGACCGGCGCCGACGACGTCACCGCGGTGCGCCACGGCATGGCCGTCGCCGCCGCCGCCGTGCAGCACGAGCGCGGCGGCATGCTCGATGCGTCGCTGGTCGACGGCATCCTGCAGCGGATGGCCCGGGGGGTGCCCGCGTGAGCGAGCCGACCATCTACGACGTGGCCCGCGAGTCGGGTTTCTCGATCAAGACCGTGTCGCGCGTCATCAACGGCGCGACCGGGGTGCGCGCCGAGACCGTCGCCCGCGTGCAGGCCGCCATCAAGGCCCTCGACTACCACCCGAACCCCGCAGCCCAACGCCTCGGTGGGGGCAAGCTGCCGACCATCGGCATCGTCGTCGACTCGCTCAACGACCCCTTCTTCGGCGAGGTCATCGCGGTCACCGAGCGGCGCGCCATGGAGCTGGGGATGGACGTGCTCGTCGCTTCGACCGGCATGGACGAGACCCGCGCGAAGATGCAGGTCGAACGGCTCGTGCGCCGCGGCGTGGCCGCCCTGCTCGTCGCTCCCTTCGGCGACGACGAGACCGCCCGGGCCGCCCTCCCCGACGACATCCCGGTCGTCGTGATCGACCGCCGCTGCGGCATCGACGACAAGGACGTCGTGCGGGTCACCGACCACGAGGGCGCCCGCGAGGCCGTGCGCCACCTGATCGGCCACGGCCACACCCGGATCGCCTTCCTCGGCGAGACCGAGGAGTTCACCACGGTCCAGGACCGGCTCGCCGGCTACACCGACGCGCTCGTGGAGTCGGGCCTGGTCGTCGAGCCCGAGCTGGTCGAGACCCGCTGCTGGAACAGCGAGGTCGCCTATCCCCTCGCGATGGCCATGCTCGCCCCCGCCGACGGCCCCACCGCCGTGTTCGCGTCGACCCCGCTCGTCGGTCTCGGTGTGCTGCGGGCGCTCAAGCGCCTCGACCGCCAGGACATCGCCGTGGTCGTGTTCGGCGACTTCCCCCTGGCCGAGCTGATGACGCCGCCCACCACCGTCGTCGACCAGCGCCCCACCGCCCTCGCCCACGCAGCATTCGACCACCTCGAGCGCCGCCTCGACGACGCGCACTCGCCCGTCGTCGAGACCGTCCTGCCCACGCGCCTGATCCAGCGCGGGTCCGGCGAGCTGCCACCCCGGAAGGCATCGTCGTGAGACACCCCCTCGTCGTCGACATCGGGTTCGACCTCGGCACCACCGTCACCAAGCTGACGGCGCTCGCCGACGACGGCACCCGGCTCGTCGACCACTCCGTCGCCACCACGTGGGACGAGCTCGGCGACGGCTGCGCCGAGCGCGACCCCCGAGCCGTCGTGGCCGCCGTCGAGGACCTCCTCGCCCGCGCGGCCACGACGGTAGGCGCCGGCAACGGCCACCACGGCCCGCTCTCCATCCGGTCGATCGGGTTCACGTCGATGGCCGAGTCCGGCGTGCTCGTCGACGCCGACGGCGTACCCCGCTCCCCCGTCATCGCCTGGTTCGACCCGCGCGGCAGCGCGCAGGTCACGGCCGTCCCGCCCGAGCTGGCGCACGACTTCCCCGCCCGCACCGGGCTGCCGGTCACCCACGTGGCGTCGATCTTCAAGATCGCCTGGCTGCGCGACCAGGGCCTGTCGCTGGGCGGCCTGCAGTGGCTCTCGCTGCCCGAGTTCGTCATCGCCAGCCTCGGCGGCCGCCGGGTCGGTGAGCTGTCGCTGATGGGTCGCACCGGCTTCCTCGACATCCACACCGGCTCCCCCTACCTCCCGGCCCTGTCACACCTCGGCGTCGGCGAGCACCTGGTGCCCGAGCTCGTGGGCGCCGGCACCCCGGCCGGGCGGATCCGCGCCGACCACCCCGTCGTCGCGGCCCGCGGTGCGGTGCTGACCGTCGCCGGCCACGACCACGCCGTCGCGGCCGCGGCAGCGGGCGCCTCCACCACGGGGTCCGCCATGGACAGCTTCGGCACCGCGGAGGCGTTCCTCGTCGCCAGCGGCCACGTGCCCGACCCGGACGTCGTCCGCGAGCTGACCACCCACGGCGTCTCGGTGTACCCCCACGTCGTCCACGGCACGACCGGGCTGCTCGCCGGGATGCGCACCGGGCTCGTCCTCAAGCGGGTGCTGCGACTCCTCGGCGCCGACGACGAGGACGGCCGCAGCCGGGTCGACCGCGACTCGCTCGCCCACCGCGGCGACCGCAGCGGCGACCTCGCCGTCACCGGCTTCTCGATGTCGGACCACGACGTCACCGTGCACCTGCGCGGCGACTCCCCGACGCCGGGAAAGGTCTGGCGAGCGGCGCTGGACCACAGCACCGCCCACGCCGCCACCCTCCTCTCGCACCTCGGCACGGCCGGGGTTCCCATCGAGCGACTCGTCCTCGCGGGTGGCTGGAGCCGGATGCCGTCGGTCCTCGACGCGCGCCGTGCCCTGGCTCCCACGGTCGAGGTCGCCGCCATCCAGCAGCCGGGCCCTCGTGGTGCGGCGCTCTACGGGCGATGGGCCGCCACCCAGGGCGACTCCATCAGCAGCGACCTGCGGCCCCCAGCCGCGTACTTCACGCCGGTCACGGAGACAGTCTCCGCCGGCCATGCACCACCCCTGGCTAAGGAGGCCACCCCATGACGAATACCGGACTCGACGCGATCGCCACGGACGCCGGCACGTTCGCCGTGCTCGCGATGGACCAGCGCGGAACCCTCAAGCGGATGCTCGCCGCCGTCGACCTTCCCGACACCACCGACGAGGAGATCGTCGCGATGAAGCGCGACATGATCGCGTCCCTCGCGGGCAGCTGCTCGGCGTTCCTCGTCGACCCCACCTACGGCATCCCCGCCGCCCGGCAGGTCTCGGGCGTGCCGCCCTACGGCCTGCTCCTCGCGGCCGAACCCTCCTCTCGCGGAACGCACCTCGGCGAGCCGACGGTCACCCTCGACCCCGCTCAGGGTGCGGCGTGGGTGCGTGAGAGCGGCGCGGACGGGATGAAGTTCCTCGCCCAGGTGCGCGCCGACCGCCCGGTCGGCGACGACGGCCGCGACATCACGGCCGAGGCCGTCGAGGCGATGAAGGCGCTCGTCGCCGACTGCGCGGCCGAGAACGTGCCGTCGATCATCGAGAACCTCATCTACCCGCTGCGCGACGAGGCCCCCCTCTCCCCCGAGGCCCGGGCCGACGCGATCATCGAGGCCGCCGTGCTCATCGACGACCTCAAGCCGAGCCTGCTCAAGCTCGAGTACCC
>DASSQL010000446.1:0-7504 GCA_035702525.1 Ornithinibacter sp.
CATCGCCGCCGTCGTCGCGGCGTCCACCAAGCGCAAGAAGCAGCAGAACCGCACCCGCGCCGGCGAGCTGCGCGAGCAGGCGGCCGCCCAGGCGACCGGGCTGCAGCAGCGGGAGGCGCACGCCCGCGAGACCGAGGCCCGCGCGGCCGAGGCCCGCGCCGAGGCCGAGCGCAAGCAGGCGGAGGCCGAGCGGCTCGAGGCCGAGGCCCGCGACCGGCACGAGACCGCGGCCGGCTACCGCGACCAGCACGTGGAGAACCTCCGCCGCGCCGACGAGCTCGACCCCGACGTGGACACCCGCGACGAGGCCTACACCGGTCCGGAGACGGCGGGAACGACGGCGGGGACGACTGCGGGGACGACGGCGGGGACGACTGCGGCGACGCCTGCCGGTGCGGCCGAGGGCGACCGGGTCCACGACCGGCTGGGCGGCACCCCCGAGTCCACGACCACCGCCGAGCACACCCAGCACACCCAGCACACCGGGCACACCGGGCAGGCCCGGCACGCCGGCCCGGCGGACGACGGGACCACCGTCACCCACCCGGACGGGTCGACCGAGACGGTCACCCCGACCACGGCCGGCGAGCAGGCCAAGGGAGACCCGAGCGACCCCCGGCTGGAGGGTGGCACACACCGCGCCTGACGCGCCCGCACCACCCTGCGCAGGACGAGGAGAAGGGCCCGGCCGTCCGGCCGGGCCCTTCTCCTCGCGTGTGCTGGGTCAGAGGTACAGGCCGGTCTGGCTGTCCCCGAGCCGGTCTGCGGCGACCGCGTGGATGTCGCGCTCGCGCATGAGCACGTAGGTCTCGGCGTTCACCTCGACCTCGGCCTTGTCCTCGGGGTCGAACAGCACCCGGTCGCCGACCTCGACGCTGCGCACGTGCGGGCCGATCGCCGCCACCCGCGACCAGGCCAGCCGTCGGCCGCCCATCGCCGCCGTCGCGGGGATGACGATGCCGCCGCTGGAGCGGCGCTCGCCCTCGCGGTCGACCGAGACCAGCACCCGGTCGTGCAGCATCCGGATCGGTGTCTTCTCCTTGACCATCGACGGACCTACTTCGTGACCTTCCGCATCACGACGACGAACGTGACGAACCCGAGGACGCCGCCGGCGACCTTGAGGATGTTGTCGGTGCGCGGGTTGCCCTGGGCGTCCACGAAGTGCGCCTTGATGCCGTTGATCTCGCGCCGCACGATCGTCTTCGGGCTGGCACGGTAGGCCAGCTGGTCGATCGTCGCGGCGAGCCGCTCGCGCGTGGACTCGATCTGGCTCTCGAGGGACTCCGGACTGCCGGCGGTTGTGGCCACGTTTCTCCTCGGGGTGTGGTCGGCTGCGGCTGTCTGCGAAGGTTACCCGGCGGCGCGGGCCCGCACCGTGCGGGGATCGAATCCGAACGGCAGCTCCAGGCGGTGCGCCGCCATCAGCGTCTCGTCGGTCAGCACGTCGTACGTCGAGCCGTCCGCGACGATCACGCCGTCGGAGAGCACGACGCTGCGCGGGCACAGCTCGTACGCGTACGGCAGGTCGTGGGTGACCATCAGCACGGTCACGTCGAGCGAGGTGAGGATCTCGGCCAGCTCACGCCGGGACGCGGGGTCGAGGTTGGACGACGGCTCGTCGAGCACCAGGATCTCCGGCTCCATGGCCAGCACGGTGGCGACCGCGACCCGCCGGCGCTGGCCGAAGCTGAGGTGGTGCGGCGGCCGGTCCGCGAAGTCGGCCATCCCGACCAGGTCGAGGGCGTCGCGGACCCGGCGCTCCAGGGCCTCGCCGCGCAGCCCCAGGTTGGCCGGCCCGAAGGCGACGTCGTCGTGGACGCTGCCCATGAAGAGCTGGTCGTCCGGGTCCTGGAACACGACGCCGACCCGGCGGCGTACCTCCGCGACGTTCTGCTTGGTGACCGGCAGCCCGGAGACGGCGACGGACCCGGTGCCGCCGCCGAGGATGCCGTTGAGGTGCAGCACCAGGGTGGTCTTGCCGGCGCCGTTCGGCCCGAGCAGCGCGACCCGCTCGCCCCGGTGCACGTGCAGGTCGACGCCGTAGAGGGCCTGGTGGCCGTCTGGGTAGGCGAACGCCAGGCCGCGCACGTCGAGGACGGGGGTGCTCATCGGTGCTCCCGGTGGCCGGCGGTGTGCACGGGCGGCATGGTGCCGGTGTAGCCGCGCGACAGCATCGCGAGGTGCACCCGCTCGCCGCGCTCGTAGGAGCGGATGAACAGCGCGCCCGCGGAGCGCGCCAGCACCGGCCAGTGCCGGACGTCGCGGGCGTTGAAGCCGCGGGACTCGCGGGCCACCCGCATCCGGCGCATCTCGTCGGTGACCACGTCGAGGTAGCGGACCATGAAGCCCATGATCTGCACGAGCAGGCTCGGCACCCGCAGCCGTTCGAGCCCGGCCAGCAGGTCGCGCGGCTCGGTGGTCGCGGCGAGCGTGAGGCTGGCGAGGACGCCGAGCGTGCCCTTGGCCAGCAGCGCCCAGGCCGCGGCCAGGCCGCCGGCGCTCACCGCGACGCCCAGGACCTCGACGCGGGGGCCGGTGGCGATGAACGGCATCAGCACGGCGAAGACCACGAAGGGGACCTCGACGACCATCCGCTTGAGCAGGTACGTCGCGGGCACCCGGCTCACCGCGACGACCGCGACGAGCAGCAGCAGGTAGACCGCGTAGGCGGGGTACCAGCCGCGCGGGGTGGCCACGACGAGCAGCATGAAGCCCAGCAGCGCCAGCACCTTCACGTGCGCCGGGGCGCGGTGCACCGGCGAGTGCCCGTGGTAGTGCAGCTTGTGGCCGTGCCCGGCGCCCACGTCAGCGACCGCCGTGCTCGACGGGCTCGCGCTCGTCGCGCGACTCTTGCTGCGGTCCGCGGCGCCGGACCAGGAGGGTCACGCCCCCGGCGAGGGCGAGCACGACCAGCGAGCCGACCACGCCGGCGACGCCCTTGGACAACCGCCGGTCCCCCACGCCCTTCGTGCCGTAGCCGGCGAACGGGCTGCCGTCCGCGTGGTGCCGGGTCTGCGTCTGCGAGAAGCCCTGGTCCCGGGCGACCCGGTTGAGCCCGTCGGGGCTGGTCGAGGCGTAGTAGCTCACGGCCCCGGCCAGCAGCAGCGCCACCAGCACGCCGGTGACGACGAGGGCCCGGGTGGACACCCGCCTCACGTCGCCACCCCGTCCGACGTACGGACCTCGAGGGTGCGGCGCTCGAGCACCCGGCGTGCACCGTGCACGAGGTCGGGGCGGACCGCGACGATGCTGCCGACCGCGAGACCGGTGATCAGGGCCTCGCCCACGCCGATCAGGGCGTGCCAGCCGACCATGGCCGTGGCGAGCGTGCCCAGCGGGATGTCGGCCTGCCCGCCCACGGCGTACAGGCCGGTGAAGCAGAGCGCCGCGACCGGCACCGAGACCAGCGCGCCCACCGCCGCCGCCGGGGCGACCAGCGAGAGCCGCTTCGGCAGCACGGCCTGGAGACCGCGGAACACCAGGTAGCCGACCACGACGGTGACCAGCCCCATCAGGTCGATGTTGGTGCCCAGGGCGGTGATCCCGCCGTCGGCGAAGAGCAGCGCCTGCACCACGAACACGACCGTCATGCAGAGCAGCGCGGTGCTCGGCCCGACCAGCACGGCGGCGAGCGCGCCGCCGAGCAGGTGGCCGCTGGTGCCGGCGCCCACCGGGAAGTTCAGCATCTGGGTGGCGAAGACGAAGGTGGCGACCAGCCCCGCGAGCGGGGCGGTCTTGTCGTCGAGCTCGCGACGCGCGCCGCGCAGGGCCACCCCCACGGCCACGACGGCCACCGCCCCCGTGGCCACGGAGGTCGGGGCGTCGAGGAAGCCGTCGGGAACGTGCATGCCGCGCTCCTTGTACGTTGAGCATGGCCCGGTCGTCCGGGCTCTTCGCACAGGTTACGTTATTGCACATGATGTGCAACAAGCACCTCTCCGTCCGGCCAGGAAGGACCCGACCGTGAGCGACACCCGCCTCTCCCCCGGCGACACCGCACCCGACTTCACCCTGACCTCCGACACCGGCGAGGAGGTGTCGCTGTCCGGGCTGCGCGGCCGCAAGGTGATCGTGTACTTCTACCCGGCCGCGATGACCCCGGGCTGCACCAAGCAGGCCTGCGACTTCACCGACTCGCTCGACTCGCTGAAGGGCGCCGGCTACGAGGTGCTCGGCATCTCCCCCGACAAGCCGGAGAAGCTGGCGAAGTTCCGCGAGCGCGACCACCTCACGATCACGCTGCTCTCCGACCCGTCGAAGCAGACGCTGGCGTCGTACGGCGCGTTCGGGGAGAAGAAGATGTACGGCAAGACCGTCGAGGGCGTGATCCGCTCGACCTTCGTGGTCGACGAGCAGGGCAAGGTCGACGTCGCGCAGTACAACGTCAAGGCCACCGGGCACGTCGCGAAGCTGCGGCGCGACCTCGGGCTCGACGCGTAGGGCCAGCCAACGCCTTCAGGCGCGTCACACGCCCTAGAGTTGATGGCTGCGCGCCCGTAGCCCAATGGCAGAGGCAGTCGGTTTAGGTCCGGCCCAGTGTGAGTTCGAATCTCACCGGGCGCACTTCTCGGCCGCCCGGGAGTGGCTACGGTGGCCGGCATGAGCCCGGTGGAGATCGTCCCCTTCGAGGACGGGCACGCCTCCGGCGTCGCGCGGCTCTGCACCACGGTGCAGTGGCCCTCGCTCACCGACCCGGCGACGGTGCGCGCGGTCTGCACGGCGCCCGGCTCCGCGGCGTACGTCGCCCTGGTGGGCGAGCGGGTGGTCGGCTGGGCGCAGGCGCTCGGGGACGGCGTGCTCCAGTCGCACCTGAGCTTCGTCGCCGTGCACCCGGACCATCGGCGGCGCGGCATCGCCCGGCTGCTCACGGTCGCGACGTTCCAGGCCACGCACACCAAGCGGATGGACCTGATCACCGACTCCGCGGCGGTGTTCTACGAGGCCTTCGAGCACCGCCGGATGCACGGGTTCCGGATCTACCCGGGGGCGTGAACGCCGGACGTGCGGGCACCGTCGTGGACGACCGTCCCACCACGACCTCCCGGGAGGCTCCGATGAAGGCAGCGATCTACGACGAGTACGGCAGCGCCGACGTGCTGCAGGTCCGCGAGGTGGACGACCCGCCCGTCGGGCCCGACACCGTCCTGGTGCGCGCCCGGGCCACGAGCGTGAACCCGGTCGACTACAAGGTCCGCGAGGGCTACCTGCGCGGCGCCTTCCCGCACCACCTGCCGATCATCCCGGGCTGGGACGTCGCCGGGGTCGTCGAGGCGGTCGGGCCCGCGGTCCGCACCGGTCTCGAGGTCGGCGACGAGGTGTACGGCTACGTGCGCCGCGACGACGTGTGCTTCGGTACGGCGGCCGAGCTCGTCCCGGCACCGGAGCGGACCGTCGTGCGCAGGCCGGTGAACGTCTCCTTCGAGGAGGCGGCCGCCGTCCCCCTCGCCGGCGGCACCGCCTACCAGGCGCTGGTCGAGGCCCTCGACGTGCGGCGAGGGGACCGGGTGCTGATCCACGCGGCGTCCGGCGGCGTCGGCCACTTCGCCGTCCAGATCGCAAAACACCTCGGCGCCCACGTGATCGGCACCGCCAGCCCGGGCAACCACGACGCGCTGCGCGAGCTGGGTGCCGACGAGGTGCTCGACTACCACGCCGGACCGGTCAGCGAGCAGCTCTCCGCGCCCGTCGACGCGGTGCTCGACCTGGTCGGCGGCGACGCCCTGGCCGACGCCCCCCGGCAGGTCGAGGGCGGCACCCGGATCGCCTCGGTCGTCGACCCGGACACCGTGCTCGGCCTGGGCGGCAGCTACGTCTTCGTCCGCCCGGACCGAGCCACCCTCGACGCCCTCCGGGGACTCGTCGAGGACGGGCACGTCCGGGTGGTGCTGTCCGGCACCTTCGACCTCGACGACATCGCGGAGGCGCACCGGGCCGCCGAGAAGGGCAACGGGCCCGGGAAGGTGGCCGTCACCATCTGACTGCCCACTGACTGGCCTTACAGGCCGGTGAGGACGTCGGCCACGAGTGGTGCGATCGCCCGGATGGCCTTGCCGCGGTGCGAGATCGCGTCCTTCTCCTCGACGCTGAGCTCGGCGGAGGTGCGTCCGTCGCCACGCCGGTCGGCCGCGTTCTCGTCGGCGACGAACAGCACGTCGTAGCCGAAGCCGCCGCTGCCGCGGGTCTCGCGGATCACCCGGCCCGGCATCTCCCCGTGGACGACGTGCTCGGCGACCCCGCCGGCGCCCACGGGGTAGGCGAACGCGACCGCGCAGGTGAAGTGCGCGCCGCGGCGCTCGTCGGGGACGTCGGCCAGCTGCTCGAGCAGCAGCCGGTTGTTCGCCGCGTCGTCCTTGGCGCTGCCGGCCCAGCGCGCCGACAGCACGCCGGGCATCCCGTTGAGGGCGTCGACGCACAGCCCGCTGTCGTCGGCGAGGGCCGGCAGGCCGGTCGCCCCGACGGCCGCGTGCGCCTTGAGCAGGGCGTTGCCGGCGAAGGTCGGCGCGTCCTCGACCGGCTCGTCGTAGTGCTCGACGTCGTCGAGGCCGAGCACCTCGATGTCGGGGACGTAGCCGACCAGGATCCGGCGCAGCTCGACCAGCTTCTTCGCGTTGCGGGACGCGAGGAAGACCTGGGTCATCGCGCCAGGGCCTCGGCCTGGAGCCTGGTCAGGTCGGCGCAGCCCTTCTCCGCCAGCCCGAGGAGGCTGTCGAGCATCGCCCGGTCGAACGGCGCGCCCTCGGCGGTGCCCTGCACCTCGACGAACGCGCCGTCCCCGGTCATCACCACGTTCATGTCGGTCTCGGCCCGGACGTCCTCCTCGTAGGGCAGGTCGAGCCGCGGCTCGCCGTCGATGATGCCGACCGAGACCGCCGCGACCGAGCCGGTGAGCGGCTCTCCCTTGACCGCTCCGGTGGACTTCAGGTGCCGCACGGCGTCGGCGAGGGCGACGTACGCGCCGGTGATCGCGGCGGTCCGGGTGCCCCCGTCGGCCTGCAGCACGTCGCAGTCCAGCACGATGGAGTTCTCGCCGAGCGCCTTGAGGTCGATGCAGGCCCGCAGGCTGCGCCCGATCAGGCGAGAGATCTCCTGCGTACGCCCGCCGACTTTGCCTTTGACACTTTCCCGGTCGCCGCGGGTGTTCGTCGCGCGGGGGAGCATCGCATACTCCGCGGTCACCCAGCCGAGGCCGGAGCCCTTGCGCCATCGGGGAACGCCCTCGGTGACGCTGGCGGTGCAGAGCACCCGGGTGTCGCCGAACTCGACGAGCACCGAGCCCTCGGGATGGATGCTCCACCGCCGGGTGAGGATCACGGGTCGAAGCTGGTCGGCCGCTCGGCCGTCGGGTCGCGCCATGCCCCAAACCTTATTCGCTCCGAGGCGACCCCGCTCAGCCCGCCCCGCCGCCTGTGGACAACCCGAGGCCGCGCTCAGCCCGCCCCGCCGCCTGTGGACAACCCGAGGCCGCGCTCAGCCCGCCCCGCCGCCTGTGGATAACCCGAGG
>DASSQL010000447.1:0-6546 GCA_035702525.1 Ornithinibacter sp.
GACCGGCCCCACCGCCCGAAAGGAAGACCGAATGATTCGGCGCCTGCCCATCGTCGCGCTGACCAGCGCGGCGCTCGTCCTGACCGCGTGTGCGAGCGGTGGTGACTCGTCGGACACCCCGGCCGCCACCAGCTCGACCTCGAACGCCGGCAAGACGATCACCCTCTGGCTCGCCGGCGGGGACACCCCCGACGAGCTGCGCACCTACCTGACCGACACGTTCAAGGCCAAGACCGGTGCCACCCTGAAGATCGAGGAGCAGGCCTGGCCCGACCTCGTCACCAAGCTCACCACCGCCCTGCCCGACGCCGAGAACACCCCTGACGTCGTCGAGCTCGGCAACACCCAGAGCCCGACCTTCACCAACGTCGGTGCGTTCCTCGACATCTCCGACCAGTACGACGCCCTGGGCGGCGACAAGCTGCTCCAGTCGTTCGTCGAGGCCGGCTCGGTCGACGGCAAGAAGTACGCCCTGCCGTACTACTTCGGCTCGCGCTACATGTTCCAGCGCAAGGACGTCTGGAAGGAGGCCGGCGTGAACACGCCGACCACCCTCGACGAGTTCAACGCGGCCGTCACCAAGATCGCCCAGGAGAACCCGCGCGGCATCAAGAACTTCTCGGGCTTCTTCATCGGCGGCCAGGACTGGCGCAACGGCATCTCCTGGATCTTCGCCAACGGTGGCGACCTGGCCAAGAAGGAGAACGGGCAGTGGGTCTCGACCCTCTCCGACCCGAACTCCCTGAAGGGCCTGCAGCAGCTCCAGGCGATCCAGAAGAGCGCCAGCAACGCCCCGGCCGACGCCAAGGACCAGACCCCCTGGCTGTACATCAACGACGCCGACGTCATCACCGACGCCGACGGCAAGGCGACCGGCAAGACCACCCTGTCCGCCGCCACGATCATGGCTCCGGGCTGGGCGCACTGGTCGATCGGTGACGCCACCAAGAAGGACGGCAAGGTCGTCCGCGAGTGGAACGACAAGAAGTTCGGCACCTTCGTCCTGCCGGGCAACGACGGCAAGCCGGCCCCGGTCTTCGCCGGTGGCTCGAACATCGCCATCTCGGCCAAGTCGAAGAACCCCGAGCTCTCCAAGGAGCTCATGAAGATCATCTTCAGCCCCGAGTTCCAGCAGAAGCTCGGTGGGGCGGGCCTCGGCCCGGCCAACTCCGACTACGTCTCCTCGCTCGGTGACGACGAGTTCGCCAAGGCGCTCATCGACTCGGCCTCCAACTCCAAGCTGACCCCGGCCGCACCCGGCTGGGCCGCCGTCGAGGCCTCCATGGTCCTCGAGGAGTTCTTCGGCAAGATCGAGGGTGCCAGCGACCTGGCTGCCCTGGCGAAGGAGTACGACGCCAAGATCACCCCGATGCTCAACGGCAAGTGATGAACCTCCCCGGCGGCCGGTGGGCGATCCCCGCCGGCCGCCGGGGAACCACTCCCACCCGAGGACCGCAGACATGACGACCGGGACGACCACGGCCCCGACCACGCCGAGCACCGCACCACCGCAGCTCCGGAACCGCAAGCGCAGGAACCGGCTCCCCCTCATCCTGATCGTCCCGACCCTCGTCCTGCTCGTCGCCGCCCTCGGGTACCCGATCGGCTGGCAGGTCGTCACGAGCTTCAAGCAGTACGGCCTGATGCAGCAGTTCGGCGCACCGGCCCCGTTCGTCGGCCTGGACAACTACGTCGCGCTCGTGACGGACCCCTACCTGTGGACCGTCGTCGTGCGGTCGATCGTGTTCTGCGTCGTCACCGCCGTCGTGACCGTCGCCATCGGCGGCGCGATGGCCGTGCTGATGAACGCCCTGACCGCCTGGCCGCGCATCGTGCTCCAGGTCGCCCTCCTCGTCGCCTGGGCGATGCCCGTCGTCGCCGCGATGACCGTGTGGATCTGGATCGTCGACTGGCGGCGCGGCCTGCTCAACTGGGCCCTGGTCAAGGTCGGCGTCGACGGCGCGCAGGGCCACAACTGGCTCGCCGAGCCGCTGTCCTTCTTCGTCGTCGCCTCGGTGATCATCGTCTGGATGAGCGTGCCCTTCGTCGCGCTGTCGATCTACGCCGGCCTCACCCAGGTGAGCACCGAGGTGCTCGAGGCCGCGTCGCTCGACGGGGCCACCGGCCTCCAGCGGCTGCGGTTCATCATCGTGCCGATCATCGCCCCGGTGCTCTCGATCGTGATGCTGCTCCAGCTGATCTGGGACCTGCGGGTGTTCACCCAGATCAAGCTGCTCCAGGATGCCGGCGGCGTCACCAACGAGACCAACCTGCTCGGCACGTACGTCTACCAGCTCGGCACCGGCAAGGGTGACTTCGGCACGGCCAGCGCGGTCAGCATCCTGATCCTGGCCCTCACCATCGCCCTCAGCGCCTACTACGTGCGCTCGCTCATGAAGGAGGACGTGTGATGCACCGGTCCCGCGTGAAGCGCTACCTGCTCACCACCCTCGCGCTCGTGCTCGCCGTGGTGTGGGCCTTCCCCGTCTACTGGATGCTCAACTCGGCCTTCCTGCCCAACGTCGTGCTGCAGTCGGCCACACCGACGTTCCTGCCGTTCGGCGGCTCGTTCGACAACCTGAAGGCCGTTGCCACGGAGCCGTCGTTCGGGTCGGCGCTGACCATCTCGCTCGTCGTGACGCTGACCACCGTGGTGGCCGCGATCATGGTCGCCTTCCTCGGGGCACTGGCGATCAGCCGGTTCAGGTTCCGCGGCCGCGGGTCCTTCGTGCTCGCGCTGCTGCTGATCCAGATGCTGCCCGCAGAGGGCCTGTTCATCGCGCAGTACAAGATGATGAGCTCGCTCGGCCTGCTCAACCAGGCGATCGGCCTGGCCGTGCTCTACACCGCCGCCGTCGTGCCCTTCACGATCTGGATGCTGCGCGGCTTCGTCGCGGGCGTGCCCGCCGACCTCGAAGAGGCCGCGATGGTCGACGGCCTGTCGCGCACCAAGGCCTTCCTCAAGATCACCTTCCCGCTGCTGGCGCCGGGCCTGGTCGCATCGGCCGTCTACGCCTTCCTCCAGGCGTGGAACGAGTTCACCGTGGCCCTGGTCGTGATGACCGAGGAGCAGTCGCGCACCCTCCCTCTGTGGTTGCGCGGCTTCGTCCAGGCGAGCGCGAGCCGCGAGACCGACTGGGGCCAGGTGATGGCCGCCTCGACCCTGGTCGCGGTTCCCGTCATCATCTTCTTCCTCATCGTCCAGGGCCGGATGAGCAGCGGGCTCGTCGGCGGGGCGGTGAAGGGATGAGCCTCACGGCGGACGTCGCGGCCACCCTCCAGCCCGGCTTCCCGGGCACCACCGTGCCGGACTGGCTGGTGCGCGCCCACCGCGAGGGGCTGGTGTCGGTGTGCCTCTACGGCGACAACGTCGCCGGCGCCGACGGGCTGGGCGGGCTGTGCGCCGCCCTCCACGACCGGATGCCGGGCGTGCTCCTCGCCGTCGACGAGGAGGGTGGCGACGTCACCCGGGTGCACTACCCCGCGGGCTCGACCACCGTCGGCAACGCCGTGCTCGGACGGCTCGACGACCCGGCGACGACCCGCGCGGTCGCGGCCGGCATCGGGCACGAGCTCGCGGCACTGGGGATCGGGCTCGACCTCGCACCCGACGTCGACGTCAACTCCTCTCCCGAGAACCCGGTCATCGGGGTGCGCAGCTTCGGCGACGACCCGGGGCTCGTGTCGACCCATGCAGCTGCCTGGGTCGAGGGCCTGCAGTCCACCGGGGTCGCCGCCTGCGCCAAGCACTTCCCCGGCCACGGCGACACCGTGGTCGACTCGCACCACGGTCTGCCCCGGGTCGACGTGCCCTACGAGGTGCTGCAGGAGCGCGAGCTCGCGCCCTTCCGAGCCGCCGTCACGGCCGGCGTGGCCTCGGTGATGACGTCGCACATCATCGTCTCCGCACTCGACCCGCACCGCCCGGCCACCTTCTCGCGCACCGTGATCGGTGTGCTGCGCGACGACCTCGGCTTCGGTGGGGTCGTCGTGAGCGACGCCCTCGACATGGCCGGCGCGAGTGCCGACACCGGCATCCCCGAGGCCGCTGTCCGGGCGCTCGGTGCCGGCGTCGACCTGCTCTGCCTCGGATCGGCCACCTCTCAGGAGACGTACGACGCGGTGCACGCCGCCGTCGTGGCGGCCGTGCGGTCCGGACGGCTGCCCGAGGGCCGGGTGGCCGAGGCCGCCGCCCGGGTGCGCACCCTCGCGACGACGACGGCGCAGCGGATGCCGGCCCCCGGCATCCAGCGCGACGCCGCCCCCGCGCCCCTGCCCGACGCGACCGTGGCCGGCGCCTTCCGCCTCGGCGGCCGGGCACCCGCCTGGCTGGCGGCGTCCGGCCCGGTCGCGCTCGTGCAGGTGGACAGCACCGCGAACCTCGCCGTCGGCGGCGTCTCGTGGGGCCCGGCCGCCCTCGGTGACACGGTGACCGAGGACGAGGTGCCTGCAGGTGCGCGGGTCGCGGTCGTGGGCCGTGCAGTCGGCGCCGGCCACCCGGCATCCGCCGTCGTCGAGCGGCTGCGTGGCGCCGGCCACGACGTCGTGCTCGTCGAGTGCGGCTGGCCGCGCGGCGGCGCCGACATCGAGACCTTCGGCGGCTCCCCCGCCGTGGCGCGCGCCCTGGTGGGCCTGCTCCGTGGTGAGGTGGGCCCGTGAGGCTCGGCATCGACATCGGCGGCACCAAGACCGCCGCGCTCGTGCTCGACGACTCCGGCGGGATCGTCGCGCAGGTCGCGGCGCCCTCGGGGCAGGGCAACACCCAGGTGCTCGCCACCGCGGTGTCCGTCGCGGACCGCGCCGCGGCGCTCGTCGGCGGCTGGGCGCACATCGAGCACCTCGGCGCCTGCATGCCCGGGCTGGTCGACCGGCAGAGCGGCTGGGCCCGGCACGCGGTGAACCTCGGGGTGAACGCGCTCGACCTCGCCGGCGGCATCGAGGCCGCCACGGGGCGCCGACCCAGCATCGACAACGACGTCAAGGCCGCGGCGCTCGGGGCGCACCACGCGGTGCGGCCCGAGGTGGCCGACGGCACGACGGCCTACCTCAACGTGGGCACCGGCCTCGCGGCCGCGATCGTTCGCCGGGGCGAGGTCGTCCGCGGTGCCGGCGGAGCCGCCGGCGAGATCGGCCACCTCCCGGTCGGCACGGGTGTGCCCTGCTCGTGCGGGCAGGACGGCTGCCTCGAGACCATCGCCTCGGGCACCGCGCTGCACCGGCTCTGGCCGGGGGCCGCGGCCGACCTCTTCCCCGCCGCGGCGGCCGGCGACGAGCAGGCGCGCGAGGTCGTCGCCACGCTCGCGCACGGCATCGCGCTGGCCGTTCAGGTGCTGGTCGTCACCGGTGCCGAGCTCGTCGTCATCGGCGGCGGCCTGGCGCGCGACCGGCTCGAGCTCGAGGCGGCGCTCGCCACCGACATCGACGGCCGCGCCCAGGCCTCGCCCTTCCTCCGGCGGCTCGACCTGGTGTCCAGGATCCGGGTGCTCGACGGAGACGTGCCGGTGGCCGCCATCGGTGCGGCCCTGCTGCCCGGCTCGACCGAGCCCGTCGGAGTGAGCGCCTGATGGAGGTCGTGGTCTGCGCCTCCCCCGACGAGACCGCCCGCCGGGCCGCGGTGGCGGTGCTCGAACGGCTGCCCTCTGGCACGGGCCGGGCGCCCGTCGTCGGCCTGGCCACCGGCTCGTCACCCCTGGGGCTCTACCGCGAGCTCGGGCGGGCGGTCGAGCGCGGCGAGGCCGACTTCTCACGGGCCCACGGCTTCGCCCTCGACGAGTACGTCGGGCTCCCGCCGGGCCACCCCGAGGGCTACCGCGAGGTGCTGCTGCGCGAGGTCTGCGGGGTCATCGGCCTGGCCCCCGAGCGGCTCGCCGTGCCCGACGGGTCGGGGCGCGACGTGCCGACCCTGATGGCGGCGGCCGCGGCCTACGAGGCCCGCATCCGTGAGCTCGGCGGGGTCGACGTGCAGGTGCTGGGCATCGGCGCCAACGGCCACCTCGGCTTCAACGAGCCCGGGTCGGCGCTCACCTCGCGCACCCGGGTCAAGCGGCTGTCCGACCGCACCCGCCGCGACAACGCGCGCTTCTTCCGCGGCATCGACGACGTGCCCACCCACTGCGTGACCCAGGGCCTCGGCACCATCCTCGAGGCGCGGCGGCTGGTGCTCGTCGCGACCGGTGACGCCAAGGCGGATGCCGTGGCGGCCGCCCTCGAGGGCCCGCTCACGGCATCCGTGCCCGCGTCAGTGCTGCAGTGGCACCCGGACACGGTGGTCTGCCTCGACGAGGCGGCGGCCGCCGCGCTGCGCAACCGCCCGTACTACGACGACGCGGCGGGTGGGCTCCCCGGCTAGCGGACGTGCCGGGTGAGGAAGTCCACCGCCCGCGACCAGGCCTGCGCCGCGCACTCCGGGTCGTAGGTGCCGATCAGGTTCTCGTCGTTGAGGAAGGCGTGGCCGGCCGGGTACAGGTGCAGCTCCGCGGTCGCCGGTTCCGGTCGCCCGGCCAGGGCCTCGAACACCGACTCCACCCGCTCGACCGGGATGCTGTG
>DASSQL010000448.1:0-2379 GCA_035702525.1 Ornithinibacter sp.
CCGCCACCGACCTCGGTGCCGTCGGGGTAGCGCAGGCGCACCGGCATCCCGGCGACGGTGGCGTGCACGATCCGCTTCGCCACCGACCCACGGGTCAGCACGCGGGACAGGTGCAGGGGCGGGGTCAGCTCGAGGCGGGGGGCGTCGGCGGTCATCTCACGGTCTCCAAGGATGGAACGGGTCGCTGCCGGACGGGCAGGCGGCGCAGCCAGAGCCAGATGCCGTGCACCCGGATCAGGCCGCTCACCCGCTGCGTCATCAGCGGGTGTCGCGCCACCGTGCGCACCACGGTCGGCGTCGTGGCCGACCGGGGTGCGCCGGTGACCGATGCGGTCACCAGTGGTTCGTCGCCGACGAGCAGGCGGATGGCCACACCGACCCGCTGGGGGGTCAGGTGGAAGCGGATGGCGTACTGGCCCTCGACGTCGTTGAACGGCGAGACGAAGAACTCCTTGTCGGTGGCTGCCCGACCGACGTCGTCGGGCCGCAGCACGTAGGCGTGCCGGCCGCCGTAGGTGTTGTGCACCTCGACGAGCACGGCCCGAAGGGTGCCGTCGCCGCCGAAGCACCAGAAGGCGGTCATCGGGTCGAAGGTGTGCCCCAGCACCCGGGCCTGGCCGAGCATGACCACGCGGTCGACGTCGCCGGTGTCGACCCCCTCGCGGCGCAGCACCCGCAGCACGTTCGCCTTCAACGCGGGGATGCCGGGCGCACCGGCCAGGTGGTCCTCGCCCCGGAACTCGGCCACCGGTCGCAGCCAGCGAGGGGGCTTCGGCATCGCGTCGAGGTCGACCAGCCACTGGTAGTGCCGGTTGGTGAAGGAGTGCTTCAGCGGGCGGTGGCGCGTGTGGTGGACCTGCCCGACGACGAGGGCGGGCAGGGTGGGCAGGTCGGCGACCGTGCTCACCAGTGCACCCCGAAGGCCGCGGCGGCCTCGACCCCCGAGCGGCAGCCGTCCTCGTGGAAGCCCCACCCGTGGTAGGCCCCGGCGAACGTGGTCGTGGGCGTGGTGAGCTCGGCCAGGCGGCGCTGGGCGCGCACGGCGTCGAGGTCGTAGAGGGGGTGCCGGTACTGCATCGTCGCGACGACGGTGGCGGGGTCGATGCGGTCGGTGGCGTTGAGCGTCACGTAGAACGGCTCGTCGGCCGGCAGCCCCTGGAGCCGGTTCATCCAGTAGGTGACGATCGCGCCCTGGCTCGGGTCGGTGCCGACGAGGTAGTTCCACGACGACCGCGCCAGGCGTGCCCGCGGCATCAGGGAGCCGTCGCGGTGCAGCACGGTCTCGTTCTGCGAGTAGCGGAACGCGCCGAGCACCTCCTTCTCGGCCGGCGTCGGGTCGGCGAGGATGCCGAGGGCGTCGTCGGCGTGCAGCGCGAGCACGATGCGGTCGAAGGTCTCGGTTCGCCCTGAGCCGGTGCGCACCTCCACCCCGTCGAGGGTGCGCAGCACGGAGGTGACCGGGTCGCCGGAGCGCACCGCGGGCAGCCGCTCGGCGAGCGCGTCGACATAGGTGCGGGAGCCGCCGACGACCGTCATCCACTGGGGGGAGTCGCCGACGGTGAGCATGCCGTGGTGCTCGAGGAAGCGGAACAGGTAGCGGGCCGGGTAGCCCATCGCCTCGCCGCTACCGCTCGACCACACGCAGGCCACGAGCGGCACCGCGTACAGCCGGGTGAACGACTCGGGGAAGCCGCCGTCGCGGATGAACTCGCCGTAGGTGGTGGTGTCGTCGTCGGTGGTCTGCTCGAGGAACGCGGTGGCCAGGGCGTGGAAGCGCCTGACCGAGCGCAGCATCCCGACGAACTCGCGGTCGAGCAGCTGGCGCGGGCGGGCCACGAAGCCCTTGAGGCCCCGGCCACCGGCGTACTCGGTTCGGGTCGCCTCGTCACGGATGCTCATCGACATCTCGGTGTCGCGGGCCTGCACGCCGAGCTCGGCGAACAGCCGGCGCAGCATCGGGTAGGTGCGGTCGTTGTGCACGATGAAGCCGCTGTCGACGCGCAGGTCGCCGTGGGCGGTGGCGACGGTGTGGGTGTGCGCGTGGCCGCCGAGCCGGGGCTCGGACTCCAGCAGAGTCACCTCGTGGTGGCGGCCGAGCACGTAGGCGGCGGTGAGCCCGGAGACGCCGGCCCCCACCACGGCGATCCGCTCCGGCCGGCCTGAGGGAACGCCCGGGGCGATAGGTGTCATGTCGGTCACCGTAGAACCTTCCACTCCGTGTTGTCAAACCTTTGTCTAATCACATGTCATATGTTTGTCAAAGGTGCGGCCACGGTCTACGGTGGCGTCCATGAGGGGTTCGGTACCGCCGACGATGCGGATTGGTGAGCTCGCCGCCAAGGTGGGCGTCAGCACCCACGTCCTGAGGGCGTGGGAGAC
>DASSQL010000449.1:0-2600 GCA_035702525.1 Ornithinibacter sp.
TGGCGGGGTAGCTCAGCTGGTTAGAGCGCACGACTCATAATCGTGAGGTCGCGGGATCGAGCCCCGCTCCCGCTACCGAGGTCGCGATTTCGGGGAATGCCCGAGGTTGCGTATCCTGTTGTGCTGGTGTCGCGCGAGCCCTCGTGTGCTGGCCCGACACCCATCGATCGATTCACTTTTCTGAGAGCAGGTTGCCCCCATGGCCAAGGCCACCGACGTCCGCCCCAAGATCACCCTGGCGTGCACGGAGTGCAAGGAGCGCAACTACATCACCAAGAAGAACCGCCGCAACGACCCCGACCGGCTCGAGCTGGCCAAGTTCTGCCCGCGCTGCAAGAAGCACACCGCGCACCGCGAGACCCGCTGACCCCTCGTCAGCCCGAGAGGCCGCCGCACCCGTCCGGGTGACGGCGGCCTCTCGCTGTTCGCCGCCGTTCTCCTAGAGTGGGCGTCATGGCCGTGAACCCAGACTTCGTCGGGCGGACCTATCCGCCCAGTGGACCGTATGCCGTCGACGCGGCCCTGATCGCGGCCTTCGCCGCCGCCGTCGGCTCCGCCGACCCCGTGCACACCGACGCCGACGCGGCCCGGGCCGCCGGGTACGCCGACGTCATCGCGCCCCCGACGATGGCGGTGCGGTTCTCCCAGGCTGCCGAGCGCGCGTACGTCGTCGACCCGGAGGCCGGCATCGACTACAGCCGCGTCGTCCACGGCGAGCAGCGCTTCGTGCACCACCGCCCGATCACGGCGGGCGACGAGGTGCTCGGAACCACGACCGTCGACGCGGTCCGCTCCGCCGGGGGGCACGCGATGGTGACCACCCGCACCGAGCTGTCGACGGCCACGGGTGAGGCGCTGACCACGTCGACGTCGACGATCGTCGTTCGCGGCGGGGAGGACTGACCATGGCTGTGCGTGCGCTCTCGGAGGTCTCGGTCGGCGACGTCGTCGGCCCGGTCACGGTGCCGGTCACCCGCGGCACGCTGGTGGCCTACGCCAACGCGTCGGGGGACCAGAACCCCATCCACCAGGACGAGGCCTTCGCCCGTTCGGTGGGGCTGCCCGACGTCATCGCCCACGGCATGTGGACGATGGGCGCCTCGGCCACCGTCATCACCGACTGGGCCGGCGACGCCGGGCGGGTCGTGGAGTTCGGCACCCGGTTCACCAAGCCGGTCGTGGTGTCCGTCGCCGGCAACGAGCTGGTGGTGCAGGGCGTCGTCAAGGCGGTCGACGCCGAGACCGGTCGGGTGACCGTCGACGTCACCACCACGTGCGAGGGCGAGAAGGTGCTCGGCCGCTGCATCGCGGTCGTGCGGCTCGACTGATGCAGGAGCTGCACGACGAGCCGATCGCCGCGCACACGACGATGCGGGTCGGCGGCCCCGCCGCGCGCATGGTCGTCGTCGAGACCCCGGACGAGCTCGTCGACGCGGTGCGTGAGGTCGACGACGCCGACGAGCCGCTGCTCGTGCTCGGGGGCGGGTCGAACCTGGTCGTCGCGGATGCCGGGTTCGCCGGGACGGTCGTGAAGGTCGCCACCTCGGGGGTGGACGTCGACTCGCTCGACCAGTGCGGTGGTGCCAACGTCACCGTCGCGGCGGGGGAGGACTGGGACGGCTTCGTCGCGCTCGCCGTCGAGGAGGGGTGGTCGGGCGTGGAGGCGCTGTCCGGCATCCCGGGATCGACCGGGGCGACCCCGGTGCAGAACGTGGGGGCCTACGGCCAGGACGTCGCCCAGACCGTCGCGCGGGTGCGGGTGTGGGACCGGCGCGAGGAGCGGGTGCGCACGATGAGCTCGCCCGAGTGCCACTTCACCTACCGGCACTCGGTGTTCAAGGCGACCGACCGGTTCGTCGTCATCGACGTGATGTACCAGCTGATCCCGGGCACGATGTCGCAGCCGGTGCGCTACGCCGACCTCGCCGCGCAGCTCGGGGTGGAGGTGGGGTCGCGGGTTCCGCTGGGGGAGGCGCGCGAGGCGGTGCTCGTGCAGCGACGGCGCCGGGGGATGGTGCTCGACGCCGCCGACCACGACACCTGGAGCTGCGGGTCGTTCTTCACCAACCCGATCCTGTCGGCGTCGGCCTTCGCCGCGCTGGAGGGGCGGGTGGTCGCGGTGCTGGGGGCCGAGTCGGCGGCGCCGCCGCGGTTCGCGGACGCCGACGGCAACGTCAAGACCAGCGCGGCGTGGCTGATCGAGCGGGCCGGGTTCCCCAAGGGCTTCGGCCTGCCCGGCCCGGCGTCGCTCTCGACCAAGCACACCCTGGCCGTGACCAACCGGGGCGGGGCGACGGCATCCGACGTGGCGGCCCTGGCGCGTCAGGTGCGCGACGGTGTGTTCGACGCGTTCGGCGTGACGCTCGTGAACGAGCCGGTGTTCGTGGGTCACGAGCTCTGAGGTCCGGCTCCCCGGCGTTCCGGCCTCTCGGCGCTGCTCCGGGGGCGCGGACGCGAGCGATCACGACGCCGAGGGTCGGCGCTGCGTGTACTGCGGTGCGTACCAGTTGGGGGCCACGGTTCCCGCGCGGCTGGACTCTGCGTACCACCACCATGGCGGCCCGGAGCCGACCTGCTCGGTGACGTGGTGGGCCGGGAAC
>DASSQL010000450.1:0-3983 GCA_035702525.1 Ornithinibacter sp.
TGGAACGGCTGGCGCCTGGTGGGCTGGCAGAACGAGATCCGCGAGATGTTCGGGATGCCGCACACGTCGCCGCTGATCTGGCCGGTCGTCGTGGCCGTGACCGTCGTCGTCGCCATCGCGCTGCTGCTGGCCGGCCGCGGGGTGCGGCTGCTCGCGAGCACCGCCGTCTCGTGGCTGGGGCGACGCCTGCCACCACGGCTGTCGATCGTGCTCGGCACCGGCCTGGTCATGGCCCTGTTCTGGGGCCTGTGGACCGGGGTCATCGTCAACGGCTTCTTCGCCGGCGCCAACGCGATCTTCGCGCCGCAGGACACCACCGGCTCGCACAGCACCGACTTCCCCCGGGCGCCGGAGCGGTCGGGGTCACCGCAGTCCCTCGCGCGGTGGGAGGGGCTGGGCTACTACGGGCGCTCCTTCGTGCGCGGCGGCCCCACGGTGGCACAGCTCGAGGCGGTCAACGGCCCCGGCGCCAAGGAGCCGATCCGGGTCTACGCCGGCCTGCAGAGCGCCGACACCGTGCAGGGGCGGGCCGACCTCGTGCTCGCCGAGCTCAAGCGCACCGGTGCCTTCGACCGCAAGGTGCTCGTCGTCGCCACCACGACCGGCATGGGCTTCCTCGACAGCCGCGGCACCGACCCGCTCGAGTACCTGTGGAACGGCGACACCGCGATCGCCGGCGTGCAGTACTCGTACCTGCCGAGCTGGATCTCGGTGCTCGCCGACCAGGAGGCCGTCGTCGCCACCTCCCGCACCGTCTTCGAGACCGTGCGCGAGTACTGGGCCACGCTGCCCGCCGGTGAGCGGCCCGAGCTGTACCTCTACGGGCTGTCGCTCGGGTCGATGGGGGTCGAGAGCGTGCTCACCTCGGTCAACATCGTCAACGAGCCGGTCGACGGCGCCCTGATGGTCGGGCCCCCGTTCGTCAACCAGATGCACGGTCGCCTCGAGGCCGACCGCGACACCGGCTCACCGGCATCCCTGCCGGTCTACGAGGAGGGGCGCACGGTGCGGTTCACCGACGAGCAGAGCGCCCTCGACCCGGTCACCGGTGCCTGGGGCCCGACCCGCGTCGCCTACCTGCAGCACGCGTCGGACCCCGTCGTCTTCTTCTCCAGCGACCTGGCGTTCGACCGGCCGGAGTGGCTCGCCGACGGCCAGCGCGGCCCGGACGTCTCGCCCACCATGGGCTGGGTCCCGCTGGTGACGATGTGGCAGGTGCTGCTCGACATGCCGGGCGCCGGCAACGTGCCGACCGGTTACGGCCACATGTACTCCGCCCACGCGAACATGCAGGCCTGGGCTGCCATCACCGAACCGCCGAACTGGTCGCCCGACAAGGCCGCCCGGATCGACGCGGCGATCGGCCCCAAGTGACCGCCGGCCCCGAACACCTCGCCTGAGTGGCCGCTCGCCCGGCCCGGGCGGCCGCTGGGCGGCCCGGCAGTGGACAGGTGGTTTACCGCCGGCCGGCGTGCGGGGTTCACTGACCCGGTGAGCTCCGGCGACGCGACGAGGCGTCCGGCCCGGCCGCGCGGGTCCGAACCCGTGGCGACCGCGCCGGCCCCCGGGCTGCGCTCGCTGGTCGCGGAGTCGTGGCTGCGCTCGTCGGCGGCGGGAGTCGACCCGGAGGCCCACCTGGCCCCGGTGCTGCTCGAGGCGAGCGACCTCGCCGACTACCGCTCGACCCATGCCCTCTCGCACGTCTTCCCCCTCCTCTACGACGTGCTCGGCCGGGCCGCCGTCGACTGCGACTGCGTCATGGCCGTCGGTGATGCCGACGGTCAGCTGCTCTGGGTGACCGGTCCGCCGGGGGTCATGCGCAAGGCCGAGACGATCAACTTCGTCGAGGGGTCGGTGTGGAACGAGCACAACGCCGGCACCAACGCGCCCGGCATGGCCCTGCACCTCGGCCGGCCGGTGCACGTGCACGCCTCGGAGCACTTCAACCGGCTGGTGCACCCGTGGAGCTGTGCCGCGGCCCCGATCACCGACCCGACGACCGGCCGGGTGCTCGGGGTCGTCGACATCACCGGCGGCCCCGACGTGTCGTCGCCGCAGAGCCTGGCGATGATCCGGGCCGCCGCACGGATGGCCGAGTCGGAGCTGGCCCGGCTGGCGCTCACCGGCACCACCCTCGTGACGCCGGGCCCGACGCCCCAGCCCGGCGCCTCCACCGGGGTGCTGCGGGTGCGCGGTCTCGGCCTGCCCGAGGCGGTCGCCGAGCTGGGCGGTCGCGCCGTGCGGCTGAGCCGCCGGCACAGCGAGATCGTCGCCGCCCTCCTCGAGCACCCCGGCGGCCTCACCGCCGAGCAGCTCGAGGTCGAGGTGTACGCCGGCCACGTGCACTCCTCCACGCTGCGCGCCGAGATGACCCGGCTGCGCACCCTCCTCGGCCCGGACGTGCTCGCCTCGCGCCCCTACCGCGTCGTCGTCGACACCGAGAGCGACTGGAGCAGCGTCGGTGCCCACCTCGCCGCGGGGCGGGTGCGCGACGCCCTCCAGGCGTACAAGGGGCCGCTGCTGCCGGGCTCCGAGGCGCCGGTCGTGTGCTCGTTGCGCGACGTGCTCGAAGGGCGGGTGCGTGGTGCCGTACTGGCCTCGGGCGAGCCCGACCTGATGGTCGGCTGGACCCGATCGCGTTGGGGTGCTGGCGATCTGGAGATGTGGGAGCGCCAGGTCGAGACCCTGCCCGCCCACTCGCCGCTGCTGTCCGTGGCCGAGGCCGAGGTCGACCGGCTGGAGCGCGAGCTCGGCGCCTGACCGGACCGCGGCCGTCTGGACGCTGTCCCTGCCGTGCGGCAGGCTGGATCGATGCGATCACGAACCCAGGGGATGTGGTGGGGCCCGGCGCTCGAGGCTCCCGACCCGGCCGCGCTGGCCCGCTTCTACTCCGACCTGATCGGGTGGCCGGTGGTCTACGAGGAGCCCGGCACGACCGTGCTGGCCACGTCGCGTGAGGCCTCGGTCAACGTGGTGTTCCAGCAGGCCACCGACTACCAGCCTCCGGTGTGGCCGCCGGAGGACGGGCAGCAGCGCCCGATGATGCACTTCGACTTCCAGGTCGGCGACCTCGACGAGGCGGTGGAGGAGGCGGTCGCGCTCGGCGCCACCCTCGCGGCCCACCAGCCGCAGCACCACGTGCGGGTCATGCTCGACCCGGCCGGCCACCCGTTCTGCCTCTGCCGCGACGACTGACCCGGGCTCGGCCGTCCGCCAGGGCTGCCGTGGCGTCGTCGGACGGGCACTCGGGGCCCGTGCAGCGTGGTTGCAACGTCAGGCTGCCTAACCTCCGGTCAACCCGTCGCCGGACGGGCAGAGACCACAGGAGACACGACAATGACGTTGTTCCCATCCCCCGGTTCCGACGGCAGCACCGTCACCGTCCAGAGCCGCTACGACAACTGGATCGGCGGCCAGTGGGTCGCCCCCGTGCAGGGCCGCTACTTCGAGAACGTGACCCCGGTGACCGGTCAGGTCTTCTGCGAGATCGCCCGCTCCACCGCCGAGGACATCGAGCTCGCCCTGGATGCCGGTCACGGCGCGGCGGAGGCCTGGGGCAGGACCTCGGTCACCGAGCGCTCCAGCGTGCTGCTCAAGATCGCCGACCGGATGGAGGCCAACCTCACCGACCTCGCGATCGCCGAGACGTGGGACAACGGCAAGCCGATCCGCGAGAGCATCGCCGCCGACCTGGCCCTGGCGGTCGACCACTTCCGCTACTTCGCCGGCGCGATCCGGGCCCAGGAGGGCTCGATCGGCGAGATCGACCAGGACACCGTGGCGTACCACATCCACGAGCCGCTGGGCGTGGTCGGGCAGATCATCCCCTGGAACTTCCCGATACTGATGGCCGTGTGGAAGCTGGCCCCGGCGATCGCCGCGGGCAACTGCGTCGTGCTCAAGCCGGCCGAGCAGACCCCGTGGTCGATCCTCAAGCTGATCGAGCTGGTCGGCGACCTGCTGCCCGACGGCGTGCTCAACAT
>DASSQL010000451.1:0-9507 GCA_035702525.1 Ornithinibacter sp.
AAACAACAGTCGGGCTGACAGGATTTGAACCTGCGACCCCCTGACCCCCAGTCAGGTGCGCTACCAAGCTGCGCCACAGCCCGTGGCTGCCCCCTTGCGGGAGCGACGAAACCTTATCCCATGCGCGCCGAGGCGACCGAATCGCCCACGACCGTCACGGCATCCGGCATCGGTCAGCGGCGGGAGCGCTTCTCGCGCACCCGCACCGAGATCTCGATCGGGGTGCCCTCGAAGCCGAACTCCTCGCGCAGACGGCGCTCGACGAAGCGCCGGTAGCCGGCCTCGATGAAGCCCGACGCGAAGAGCACGAACCGCGGCGGGCGGGTGCCGGCCTGGGTCGCGAACAGGATGCGGGGCTGCTTGCCGCCGCGCACCGGGTGGGGGTGCGACGCGACGATCTCGCCGAGGAAGGCGTTCAGCCGGCCGGTCGAGATGCGCGTCTCCCACGAGTCGAGCGCGGTCTCGAGCGCCGGCACGAGCTTGTCCATGTGGCGGCCGGTGCGGGCCGAGACGTTGGCCCGCGGCGCCCACGGGATCTGCACGAGGTCGCGCTCGATCTCGCGCTCGAGGAAGTGGCGGCGCTCCTCGTCGGTGAGGTCCCACTTGTTGTACGCGATGACCAGGGCGCGGCCCGCGTCGATGACCTGCTGGATGACGCGGACGTCCTGCTCCGTGATGGTCTCGGAGGCGTCGACGAGCACGACCGCCACCTCGGCCTTCTCGAGCGCGGTCTGGGTGCGCAGCGAGGCGTAGAAGTCGGACCCGCGGGTCTGGTGCACGCGGCGTCGGATGCCGGCCGTGTCGACGAATCGCCACGTCTTGCCACCGAGCTCGACCATCTCGTCGACGGGGTCGCGGGTGGTGCCGGCGACGTTGTCGACGACGACCCGCTCGTGCCCGACCAGCTTGTTGAGCATCGAGCTCTTGCCGACGTTCGGGCGGCCGAGCAGCGCGACCCGCCGCGGGCCACCGCGCTCGTAGGCGCCGCCCATGGCGGAGACCTCGGGCATCACCTCGAGCAGCGCGTCGAGGGCGTCACCGCTCCCCCGACCGTGCAGGGCGGAGACGGGCCAGGGCTGGCCCAGCCCGAGGCTCCACAGCGCAGCGGCGTCGGCCTCGGTGCGCTGGTCGTCGACCTTGTTGGCGATCAGCACCACCGGCTTGCCGGCCCGGCGCAGCAGCTTGACGCAGTTCTCGTCGTCGTCGGTGGCACCGACCGTGGCGTCGACGACGAACAGCACGACGTCGGCGAGGTCGACGGCGATCTCGGCCTGCTCGGCCACCCGCAGGTGGATGCCGGTGGCGTCGATGGCCCAGCCACCGGTGTCGACGAGGGTGAACGGGTGGCCCACCCACTCGGCGTCGTAGGCCACGCGGTCGCGGGTGACCCCGGGGACGTCCTCGACGACGGCCTCGCGGCGGCCGATGATCCGGTTGACCAGGGTCGACTTGCCGACGTTCGGGCGGCCGATGACGGCCACGACCGGCAGCGGGCCGCGCTCGGCCTCGGCGTCGAGCGCGTCGTCGCCGCGCTCGAGCAGGGCGCGGTCCTCGTCACTGAGGTCGAAGTCCTCCAGCCCGGCCCGCAGCGCGCGCTCGACGGCCGCGGGGTCCTGGGTCTGCAGCGTGGGGTCCTCGGTGCTCATCCCACCATTCTCCCCCACGTCGTGGCGCCCCTCGACCACCCGCGGGCGCTGCTGCCGGGGCCACGGCGAGGAGACCCGGCACGGTCACTCCAGCAGGTCGGGGGGCACGTCGGTCGGCAGCGGGATGCCGTGGCGCACCTCCGCGGCGCGCACGTGGGCCACCAGCGCCGCCCGGATCTGCTCGGTCGCGAGGTCGAGCCGGGCCCGCCCCGGCAGCCCGTCGGGGAGGTCGAGTGCCACCGGCGGCCCGAAGTCGACGACGAGCCTGGCCCGCAGCCGTGGCCAGGAGGCCGCGAGGTCACCGGTGCGGCGGGTGCCCAGGCAGGCGGTCGGCACGACGGTGGCACCCGACTGCAGGGCGAGCCACGCGACCCCCTTGCCGGCCGACGCCAGGTCGCCCCTCCCCCGGCCCCCTTCGGGGAAGATGCCGATCACGCCGCCGCGGCCGAGCACCGTCACCGCCTGGGCCAGCGCCCGCCGGTCACCGCGGCTCTGGTCGATCGGGATCTGCCCGCTCCAGCGCAGCAGCCGGCCCACGAATCCCTCGAACGTCTGCGCCAGCACGAGGAAGTGGCTCGGCCGGGGCGCCATCGCGAGCACGAGCGCGCCGTCGAGGTAGCCGGTGTGGTTCGCGGCGAGCACGACCGGTCCGCGGGCCGGGACGTTCTGGCGACCGGTGGCCCGTGCGGCATAGAGCAGCACGACCAGGAAGCGCCCGACGGCGTGCCCCAGGCGGGCCCGCCCGGAGCCCGGCTGCGCGACGTCGGCCACCGGCGCTCGCCCGGGCCTCACTCGCGCCTCACCCCGGCCTCAGTCGGCCGTCACCGCGTCGTCACTCCGCCGTCTCGGCGGCGACGACGTCGAGCACGGCCTCGACGCTCTCGTCGAAGTCGAGGTCGGAGGTGTCGACGAGCACGACGCCCTCGGCGGCCTCGGTGAAGGTGGAGACGGTGGAGTCGTCACGGTCGCGGCGCACCACCTGGTCGCGGGTCGCCTCGACCGCCGCGGCGTCGACGGCGCCGTGCAGCTCGGCGGAGCGGCGACGCAGCCGGGCCTCCTCGGATGCCGTGAGCAGCACCCGAACTCGCGCGTCGGGGGCCACCACCGTGGTGATGTCGCGGCCCTCGGCCACCACTCCCCCACGTCGCTCGCCGGTGCGGGCCATCAGGTCACGCTGCAGCTGCTGGAGCACCGCGCGCACCCCGAGGTTCGTGGCGACTGCCGAGACGGCGGTGCTCACCCGCGTGGTGCGGATCGCCTCGCCCACGTCGGTGCCGCCCACGGAGACCGTGGGGTCCTCGGGGTCGGTGCCGATCTCGAGCGGGAAGTCGCGCGCGGCGGCAGCCACGGCATCGATGTCGGTGAGGTCGAGACCCTGCTCCAGGCACCACCAGGTGAGGGCGCGGTACATGGCACCGGTGTCGAGGTAGCCGACGCCGAGCCGGCGGGCCACCGCCTTCGAGACGCTGCTCTTGCCCGAGCCGGAGGGTCCGTCGATCGCGATCGTCAGGGGTGCGGTCATGGGGCGTCAGCCTAGTGGTGGGCTCAGCCGTGCAGCCGCCAGCCCCGCTCCTCCAGGGCCAGGGCGAGCCCTGCAGCGGCGGCGGGCACGACGTCGACCTCGGCCAGCCCGAACGGCTGGCCGAGCCCGTGGTCGAGGTGGAACTCCTCGATGTTGGTGCCGATCGTGCCGATGTCGGCGAACAACCGGCCCAGCTGGCCCGGCTCGTCGGGGATGAGCACCCGCACGGTCGTGTACGACGTGGGGGCCGCACCGTGCTTGCCCGGGATGCGCGCCTGCCCGGCGTTGCCGGCGGCGATGGCCCGCGCGAGCGTGCCGCGGGCCCCGGGGGCGTCGGTCGAGGCGCTGAGGTCGTCGAGGGCGCCCACGACCCGGTCGAGGTCGGCCGTCAGGGCGGTGAGCACCTCGCGCACGGCGGGGGCGTTGCCCGCGAGGATCTGGGTCCACAGGTCGGGGTCGCTGGCCGCGATCCGGGTGACGTCGCGCAGGCCCTGGCCGGCGAGGGCCACCGCGGCCTCGTCGAGCCCCTCGAGCCGGGCGGCCACGAGGCTGGCGGCCAGCTGCGGCACGTGCGAGACGGCAGCGACCGCGGCGTCGTGGCGCCGCGGGTCCAGGCGGCTCACCGCGGCACCGGCCGAGCGGGCCACGGCCGTGACCAGGGCGACGACCTCGGGGTCGGTCTCGTCGGTCGGGGTGAGCACCCAGGCCCGGCCGTCGAACAGGTCGTACCTGCCCGAGACCGCACCGGAGCGCTCGCGCCCGGCCATCGGGTGCGACCCGCAGTAGCGGGTCAGGTCGGCGCCCTCGGCGCGCAGGGCGTCGAGCACGGCGCCCTTGACCGAGGCGACGTCGGTGACGGCGGCGTCCGGCCAGCGGCCCAGGGCCGCGGCGACGCAGACCGCGGTGACGTCGGGCGGCGTGGCGACGACGACGAGGTCGGGCTCGACCGGGCCGTCGGGCAGCCGCCCGGCACCCAGGTCGCGGGCCAGGGCCGCGTGGGTGGGGCTGATGTCCTCGAGGGTGACGTCGTCACCGAGGCGGCACAGCGCCAGCCCGAGGCTGGTTCCGACCAGCCCGGTGCCGACGACGTGGACCCGGGTCACAGCTCGGCCGCGGCGTAGAGGGCCCCGACCTCCGCGCTGGTGAGGTTGCGCCACTTGCCCGGCTTGGTGTCGCCGAGGTGGATCGGCCCGACCTGCACGCGCACCAGGGTGATGACCGGGTGGCCGACCTCGGCGAGCATCCGTCGCACGATGTGCTTGCGGCCCTCGTGGAGCACCACCTCGACCAGCGCCTTGCCGGGCGCCGAGTCGACGACCTTGAACGAGTCGACCTGCACCGGGCCGTCGTCGAGCTCGATCCCCTCGCGCAGCCGGCGTCCGAGGTCGCGCGGCACCGGGCCGGGGATCTGGGCCAGGTAGGTCTTGAGCACGCCGTAGCGCGGGTGCTGCAGCCGGTGCGCGAGGTCGCCGTCGTTGGTGAGGATGAGCAGGCCCTCGGTGTCGGCGTCGAGCCGGCCGACGTGGAACAGCCGCTCCTTGCGGTTGGCCACGAAGTCGCCGATGTCGACCCGGCCGAGCTCGTCGCTCATCGAGGTGACGACGCCGATCGGCTTGTTGAACGCGAGGTAGACCCGCGACTCGTCGAGCTGCACGCGCACGCCGTCGACGTGCACCGTCTGGGTGGCCTTGATCCGCACCCCCAGCTCGGTGACGACCTGCCCGTCCACCGACACCCGGCCCTGGCTGATCAGGTCCTCGCAGACCCGGCGCGAGCCGACGCCGGCCGCGGCGAGCAGCTTCTGCAGGCGCACGCCGTCGGGGTCGTGCACGTCGACCGCCGGGCGGCGGGGCCACTGCGGCGCCGCCGTCGGCTGGCTCGGCTTGGTGTTGCCGGAGCTGCCGCGCTGCGGCTTGCCCCGTCCCTTGGGCTTGGCGCCGGCCGTGGGCGGGCGCTTCCTGCCACCGGGCGGGGGTCCAGACTTCTTGGCCGGCGTCATCCGCGGCCTCCTTCGGCTATCTCGTCGAGCACGTCGACCTCGGGCAGGTAGGGGGCCAGGGCGGGCAGGTCGTCGAGGCTCTGCAGCCCCAGCCGCTCCAGGAAGTAGGAGGTCGTCCCGTACAGGATGGCGGTCGACTCCTCGTCGTGCCCCATCTCCTCGATCAGACCTCGGGTGAGCAGGGTGCGGATGACGCCGTCGACGTTGACGCCACGCACCGCCGCGACCCGCGAGCGGGACACCGGCTGGCGGTAGGCGATGACGGCCAGCGTCTCGAGCGAGGCCTGGGTGAGCCGGGCCTGCTGCCCGTCGAGCACGAACTTCTCGACCACCGGGGCGTACTCGTGGCGGCTGTACATCCGCCAGCCACCGCCGACCTGGCGCAGGGTGAAGCCGCGGTGCTGCTCGGCGTAGCCCGCCTCGAGCTCGGCCAGGGCCGTCTCGACGTCGGTCACCGGCTGCTCGAGCACCGACGCCAGGGCCATCGTGGTCACCGGCTCGTCGACGACCATGAGCACGGCCTCGACCGCGCCGTGGATGCCGCCCGGGAAGTCGGCGACGTCGAACGCGAGCTGCTCCTCGGGGGCGGGCTCGGGCTCGGGCGTCTCGTCGAGCACGGGCTCGGACTCGGGCTGGTCACTCATCGCGGTTCTCCTCGGGGGCGCGTGCGGCGCCGTCATCGGCAGCTGGGGTGTCGTCTGAGGCGGTGTCACCCGGTGGCGGCTCGTCGAACTCGTCGTCGACCTCGATGTCGCCGTCCTCGGGGCCGGTCCACCGCACGGTGAGCTCGCCGAGCGCCTCGGCCTGCTCGAACCCGATCGCCGACTCGCGGAACAGCTCGAGCAACGCGAGGAAGCGGGCCACGATCACGAGGGTGGAGTCGGCATCCGCGACCAGGGAGCGGAACGAGGCCACCCGCTCGCGCCGCAGGCGGTCACCGATGATGACGGCCTGCTCGCGCACGCTCACGGCGGGAGCGTGCAGGTGGGCCAGCCCGACGGTGGGCACCTGCTTGGGCACCATCGCCCGGGCCGCGATGAGTGCGAGCTGCTCGGGGGTCACCGTCATCAGCAGCTCGGGCAGCAGCGCCGCGAGGTGCGGTTCGAGGGATGCCGTGCGCGGCTGCATCCGGCCCGCCGTCGCCATCCGCTCGGCGAAGGTGTGGGCGATGTCCTTGAAGGCGCGGTACTGCAGCAGGCGCGCGAAGAGGATGTCGCGGGCCTCGATCAGGGCGAGGTCCTCCTCGTCCTCGGGGCCGGACTGCGGCAGCAGCCGGGCCGCCTTGAGGTCGAGCAGGGTCGCGGCGACGAGCAGGAAGTCGGTGGCCTGCGACAGGTCCCAGCCCCCGGGCTTGGCCTGCTCGGCCTTGATGTGCGCGATGAAGTCGTCGGTGACCGTGGCCAGCGAGATCTCGGTGATGTCGAGCTTGTGCTTGCTGATCAACCCGAGGAGCAGGTCGAACGGCCCGGTGAAGTTGACGAGGGTCACCTCGAAGGCGGTGGCGGGCGCGCGGCGGGTGAGCACCCCGCCGGGCACGACGTCGGCGTGCTCGGGGGCACGCGGTGCGCCGCCCCCGGCCTCGTCGGGGGCCGTGGTCATCGGATCAGGCCGCCCCACCGCGGGCGATGAGCTCGCGGGCGAGCTGGCGATAGGCGTCGGCACCCTTGTGGGTGGCGTCGTAGGTGGTGATCGGCTCGGCGGCCAGGCTCGCGTCGGGGAACTTGACGGTGCGCGAGATGACGGTGTGGAACACGTCGTCGCCGAAGTGCTCGACGACGCTGGCCACGACCTCGCGCGAGTGCAGGGTGCGCCCGTCGTACATCGTGGCGAGGATGCCGTCGACCTGCAGGCGCGGGTTGAGCCGGTCGGTGATCTTCTCGATCGTCTCGACGAGCAGGGCGACCCCGCGCATCGCGAAGAACTCGCACTCGAGCGGGATGATCACGCCGTGCGCCGCGGTGAGGGCGTTGACGGTGAGCAGGCCGAGCGAGGGCTGGCAGTCGATGAGCACGACGTCGTAGTCGTCGACGACCGGGCGCAGCACGCGGGCCAGGATCTGCTCGCGGGCCACCTCACCGACGAGCTGCACCTCCGCGGCCGACAGGTCGATGTTGGCCGGCAGGACGTCGAGGCCCTCCCACTTGGTGTGCTTGATGACGTCGCGGATGTCGTGGCCGCGCTCGATCAGCAGGTTGTAGACGGTGACGTCGAGCTCGTTGACCGGCACGCCGAGGCCCACCGAGAGGGCGCCCTGGGGGTCGAAGTCGACGAGCAGCACGCGCCGACCGACCTCGGCCAGCGCCGCACCGAGGTTGATCGTGGTGGTGGTCTTGCCGACCCCACCCTTCTGGTTGCACATCGCGATGATGCGCGCCGGACCGTGCGAGGTCAGCGGTTGCGGCTGAGGGAAGTCCGGTAGTGGGCGACCGGTGGGGCCTGCCTGTCCGGCGGTGCGGATCTGGAACGCCGCGTCGGAATCCAACTGTCTCTCCCCGGTGCCTTTCGTGCTGTGACGGTCAGCCTCGCGCTGATCGGCCCCGACCCTATCAGCGCGCGCGGGGGTGGCTCTGGGCATACACCTCACGAAGTCGCTGCACCGTGACGAGCGTGTAGATCTGGGTCGTCGTGACCGACGCGTGGCCGAGCAGCTCCTGCACGACGCGCACGTCGGCACCGCCCTCGAGCAGGTGCGTGGCGAACGAGTGGCGCAGCGTGTGCGGCGACAGGTGGCCACCGACGTGGGCCCGCTCGGCACAGGCCCGCAGCACCGACCAGGCGCTCTGCCGAGACAGCCGGCCGCCGCGGGAGTTGAGGAACAGGGCGGGTGTGCCGACCCCGCGCGCGGCGAACGTCGGGCGCCCCCGCACCGACCAGGCCGACAGCGCCTCGGCGGCGTACGACCCGAGCGGCACGATCCGCTCCTTGCCGCCCTTGCCCCGGAGCCGCACCACGCCGTCGTCCCCCTCGACGTCGTCGACGTCGAGCCCGACGGCCTCGGAGATGCGGGCGCCGGTGCCGTAGAGCACCTCGAGCAGGGCACGGTCGCGCAGGGATGCCGGGGTGTCACCGACCGAGGCGGCCTCCAGCAGCCGCTCGACGTCCTCGACCGGGATCGCCTTGGGCAGCCGCGCGGGCGTCTTCGGCGGGCTCACGCGGCGCGCCGGGTCGGCATCCAGCACCCCCTCCAGCGCGAGGAACCGGTGCAGGCCGCGCACGGCCACCAGGGTGCGGGCGGCGGACGTCGCCGCGAGGGGGGCGTGCTCGTCATCCCCCAAGCGCAGCCGGGCGAGGAACTCGGTGACGTGCTGCTCGCGGACGTCCTCGGGGCGGTCGACGCCGACCGAGGTGAGGTAGGTGGTCCAGCGGCCCAGGTCGCGGCGGTAGGCCGACAGGGTGTGCTTCGAGGCGCCGCGCTCGACGTCGAGGTGCGTGAGCCACGCGTCGACGGCCCGCCCCACCGGAGTGGGGCGGGCCGTCGGCTCGGTCGGGGCTGGGGTCAGGACAGGGCCTCGTCGAGGGTGATGCTGTCCATGCCGAAGGCCTCGGCGACGGCGGCGTAGGTGATGTGGCCGGCGTGCGTGTTCAGGCCCAGGGCCAGGGCGGGGTCGGCCTTCGAGGCGTCCTTCCAGCCCTGGTCGGCCAGCTTGATGGCGTACGACATCGTGGCGTTGGTCAGCGCCCAGGTGGAGGTGTGGGGCACCGCACCCGGCATGTTGGCCACGCAGTAGTAGATGGAGTCGTGCACCTCGAACGTGGGGTCGGCGTGCGTCGTGGGGCGCGAGTGCTCGAAGCAGCCGCCCTGGTCGATGGCGACGTCGACGAGCACCGAGCCGGGCTTCATCGCGGCGACCATCTCGTCGGTGACGAGCTTGGGTGCCTTGGCACCGGGGATGAGGACCGTGCCGATGACCAGGTCGGCGCCGATGACCTGCTCGCGGATCGACATCGCCGACGAGGCGATCTGGGCGACCCGGTTGTCGTAGCGCCAGAAGCTCATCCGCAGCTTGTCGAGGTCGGTGTCGAGCAGGGTGACGTCCGCACCCATGCCCAGCGCGATGTTCGCGGCGTTCTGGCCGGCGACGCCGGCGCCGATGACGACGACCTTGGAGTTCGCGACACCGCCGATGCCGCCCATGAGCACGCCGCGGCCGCCCTGGGCCTTCATCATCGAGTGCGCGCCGACCTGGGGGGCCAGGCAACCCGCGACCTCGGACATCGGGTAGAGCAGCGGCAGCAGGCCCGAGGGCAGCTGCACGGTCTCGTACGCGATGGAGGTGACCTTGGTGTCGACGAGCTCCTTGGTGAGCGGCTCGTCGGCGGCGAGGTGGAGGTAGGTGAAC
>DASSQL010000452.1:0-7177 GCA_035702525.1 Ornithinibacter sp.
CTCGTCGTTGGTGTTCGCGCGGCCGTCCGGGCCGAGGGTGACCAGCGGGTCGTCGGCCTTGAGCGTCACGAAGACGGTGCCGTTGCCACCGTTGGTGATCTTGTCGAGGCCGTGGTCGAAGAACTGGCCGAAGATCGTGAACAGCGAGTTGAACGGCGGGGACAGCCCGACGTCGGTGGTGACGTTGGGGATGTCGAGCGTCGTGTGCGCCGGCACGCAACCGGCGGGCTTGCCGTTGGTTCCGCCGGGCGTGGTGGGCTCGGTGGTGCAGGGGACGACGCCCTCGTTGCCCTGCGAGCGCACCGGGAACCCGGCGGCGGCGACCGCGGCCGGGTTCGTGGAGGTCTGGTCGACGATCAGGTTGCTGATCGTGCGGGGCTCGGTGTCGACGACCGCGCCGCTGGTCTGTGCGTACGAGGACGTGGCGGAGCCGCCGAAGGCGGTCGCGTCACCCGCGGGCTTGAAGACCGGGTTGGTGAGCCGCGGGAAGGTCTGGTCCGCCGCGCCGTAGGTCGCCTGGCCGGGCTGCAGGTTGTTGCAGCTGCCGTCGACGGTGCGCAGTCCGAACGAGACCAGCGGGCTCTCGATCTGGTTGGGGCCGGTGCCGATCATCGACTGGCACCGCACCGGGTCGGTCGAGGGCCCGGGGCCCTGCGCCGCGAGGACCGCCGAGTGTGCCTCGGCGATCTTGATCTGCTTGAGGATGAACGCCAGGTCGGCGGGGGTCACGGTGAACCCCTCGCCGACGACGTTGGCGTTGGCCGGCGTCGCGAGGCCGAACGGGAGCAGCATCGCGACCATGGCGAAGACGGTCGCTGTCGCGACCGCCCTCGCCTTGGTCGTCCTGCTGCGCCCGGAGGCGCGCTCGTGACTGTGACCGATGACTCGTGTACCCATGATTGACCCCTGTCTGCACGGTGGTGTCGGACACCTTGACCGGCGTGTCTTCGACATACCTTTTGAATTCCTTGTGACCGGCGTCACAGGGCTGCCGGCGACGGATTCGGCGGTGTGGTCAGAAGGTCAGGACGACCCGACCCACCACGTCCTCGAGCGGCACCGCTCCGTAGGTTCGTGAGTCGATCGACTCAGAACGGTTGTCCCCCAACACGAATACGGCATCCGGTGGAACGGTGACCGGACCGAAGTAGGTCGAGTCGATGCGCGACAGGTCGACCTGCGGCTCGTGTCGCGGCGTCCCGTCGACCACGAGCACGGCATCCTCGATCGCCACCGTCCGGCCGCTGCGGGCCACGACGCGCTTGACGACCAGCTCGTGCCGTTCGGGGTCCCGGAAGACGATCAGCTCGCCCTCGGCCGGCGGGCGCCAGTGCACCGAGAGCTTGTCGACGAGCACCTGGTCCCCGGCCTCGAGCGTGGGTCGCATGCTCTGCGAGCTGACCCGCAGTGGCTCCAGCGCGGTGAGGAGCGCGACCGCCGCGAGAACCAGCAACGGCACCACGACGAGCGGCACCAGGCGCCTGACGGGGGTGACCGGGGTGACGCGGTCACCGAGCCCCGCCGGGGCGGCCATCAGCCCAGCACGCCGCTGAGCCGCAGGGCCCACAGGCCCACGCCGATGGCGAGCAGGACGTTGACGGTGACCCGCCGCATCCGCGGTGGGAGGAAGGTCACGAGGAGGCACACCACGACCAGCTCGGCGCCGGTGGCAGCCAGGTCGGCCGGGCCGACGCCCTCGATGAGGTGCGTGCCCTCGTGCCGGGTGATGTCCTCGGGTGGCGTGATCGGCAGTCCGCGCGTGCGGCTCACCACCCAGATCAGCACGATGCCGAGGTTCACGACGATCCCGGTCAGCGCGACCGGCCAGCTGGTGCGGCGCAGCACCACGGCCGCGAAACCCAGCTGGAAGACACCGGTGACGACGAAGAAGGTGCCGAAGACCCACCAGTGCTCGAGGTGCTCGGGCGTGACCGCCAGGTGGATGCCCCCTGCGAACAGGGAGGCGAGCGAGACCCAGAGCTGGGTCGCGCTCAGCGGCTGTCGGCGGACGCGCGGCGCCGGCCCCGGAGCCGTCGTCGGCGTGCCGACGCTCGGGCGTGCCTCGATCGTCATGGCGCTCAGAGCTCCGAACCCGGCAGCGGCCAGGACGGAGATGCGGTGACCGGGTCGTAGCCGCCTTCGCCGCCGACCCAGAACTGACCCATCATGTCGTGGTCCTCGTGAACCAGGTTGTGGCAGTGGATCATGTAGCGGCCGGCGTGCGGGCCGAACTTCATGATCAGCCGGACGCGCTCGTTCTCGCCCACGTAGACGACGTCCTTCGGGCCCAGCTCGTGCGGCTTGGGTGGCACGTGGATGCCGTTCTGGTCGAACTCCCGGTCGAGGATCCGGAAGTCGATGAGGTGGATGTGCAGCGGGTGGTGCCATCCGCCGGAGTCGTTCTGGATCTCCCAGATCTCGGTGCTGTTGAGCGCCGGGTTGGCGAGGGACTTGGTGTACGCCGTGGCCTCGACATCCGCCCAGGTCTGCCCGTTGACGGTCCACTGCCCGTTCTTGCGGACCAGCGCCATGGTGCGGGTCGGCGTGGTGGCCGTCTCGGTCAGGCCCATGACGGCCATGTTCGGGTTGAGCACGCTGGGGACGGCGTTCTTCGCCGTGCTGCTGGGCTTGGCCACGACGTCGAAGGCCATCACCTTGTCGGTGTTGGTGTAGTCGACGTTGTTCTTCGGGCTGATGTTGCGCAGCGTCACGCGGCGCCCGATCTTGTACTTGGAGAAGTCGATCACGACCTCGTAGCGCTCGGCGTTGCCGTGCAGCAGGGTCTTCACCGACTGCGGCTTGGGCATCAGGCCGCCGTCGGTGCCGATGACCACGAGCGGGTCGCCGCTGTCGAGCTGCCACCGGTAGGACCGGGTGACGGACGCGTTGAGGATGCGGAAGCGGTACTTGCGCCGCTCGACCTTCATCACCGGCCACGGCCGGCCGTTCACCAGGATCACGTCACCGAAGAAGCCCGAGTGGTCGTCGTCGTCGAAGAGCAGCTGGCCCGTGTTGTCGAACATGTTGTCGCTGACGATCAGCGGGATGTCGTAGTAGCCCTGGGGGATGGGGAGCGATGCTTCGAGGGCATCGTGCATCCGGTACATGCCGGCCAGCCCCATGGCGACGTTCGGTGCGGTGTGGTGCACGCCGTGGTCGTGGTACCAGAGCGTGCGGGCATCCTGGAAGTTCGGGTAGTGGTAGTCCTTGGCGGAACCGGGGTAGGTGACATCACTGGCGTACCCGTCGTACTGGGGCAGTGACGCGGACCCGTGGAGGTGCACCGAGGTGAATGGCGTGTAGCCCAGCGTCGGATGAGACTGTGGAAGCCGGTTCGCTTGCCGGACAACGGTTTCCCGACCCTGTTGGATGTCGAAGGTCGGCCCGGGGAACGTGCCGTTGTAGCCCCAGATGTTGGTCTGGTACCCCGGGAGGATCTCGGTGGCCTGCTGACGCATCACCATCGAGTAGTAGTCCGTGGTGCCCACGGACTTCACCGGAACTGCTTTGGGCGGCAACGAGAACGGAACGGTGAACGGTGCCGGCAACGCGCTCTCCGCCATCCGGCTCTGGGCCGCGGCCTGCACGCTCCGCTCGAGGGGGATCAGCATGGCCCCTCCGGAGAGCGCGCCGAACGTGAGCATCTCTCGCCTGGTCAGTGCCATGGTCCCACCTCTCGATCAGTTGACCGGTGACCGTAGGAAGGAGCGCTTTGGAACTCCTTTTGATACCCCTTTCGACGACGAACGGCTGATCCGGCTCTGGCCGAACGGGCCCCCCAAGTTTGGGGATGTACGCCCGTTCTGACCTCGTGGTTCTCTGGCAGGCAACGCGAACGATGCAGGGCGTAAGCGGAAGCAGGGGAACCATGGATATTTCGATGTTCGGACCACTACAGGTGCGTGAAGGTGACCGGGTCCTCGGTCCGCGCGACCTCGGGGGGGTCAAGCCACGGCAGGTGCTCGAGCTGTTGTTGCTCGCTCGGGGGCACCTGGTGTGCACCGACGTGATCGCGACGGCGCTCTGGCCGGAGGGCGAGGAGCCCCGCAACGTGGTCGCGACGCTCAACACGTACGTCTGCGTGCTGCGGCACAGCATGTTCGAGGACCAGGGGCGGGCGCGCCGGGTGATCGTCACCGGCCCGGGGGCCTACCGGCTCGCCCTCGAGGAGATCGACCTCGACCTCGACCGCTTCGACGACCTGCTGCTGCAGGCCGAGCGGGCGCCGCGGCAGGAGCGGATCCGTCTGCTCACGGCGGCGGTCGGGTTGGCCGGCGGTCCCGTGCTCGAGCACGCCCGCTACGACGAGTGGGTGCAGGAGGACCGTCTCCTCTACGAGGACCGGACGACCCGCGCGCACCTCGACCTGGCGTTCGACTGGCTCGTCGAGGGTCAGCGCTCGACCTCCCTGCGGCACGCGGAGCTGGCCCTGAGCCGGGACCGCTACTCCGAGGAGGCCTACCGGCTGGTCATGCTCGCCAACCACGGTCTCGGGCGCCACGACGTCGTCCGTCGCACGCTCGGCCGCTGCCGGGCGGTGCTCGACCGCGACCTCGGCGTCGGCTGCGGGCCGGAGACCGAGCGGATGGCCGCGGCCATCGAGGCGCGGGCCACGGAGGTCGAGATCCTGGCGGACTTCTACCCCCTGGCGCCCGCCATGGCTGAGCGTTCCGTGGCCTGACCCGCCTGTTCGGCGCCCGGGGGGTTAGTCCGTTCGGACTATGGACCGGGGTGCCGTGCCCCACCACAGTGGTTTTGCACCACTGTGCAGGAGGTGGCGAAGGCATGATTCGACATGGCGACTTTGGCGGGGGCCCGCTGCCCTCCGGGGCGCCCGGCCCGGGGGGCAGGGCATGAACACGAGCGCGCTCATCGCGCAGGAGCCAGTCCAGATGGGTGACGAACGACAGAACGTTCCGGGGGCAAGGACCAGGGTGCTGGTCGTCGACGACCACCGCACGTTCGCCGAACTCCTCTCCAAGGCGCTGGATGCCGAGTCCGACCTGGAGTGCGTCGGTCACGCCCAGGACTCCGCCGAGGCGATCACCGCCGTGGCCCGGCTGCAGCCCGACGTGGTGCTCATGGACGTGCACCTGCCGGACCGCGACGGCATCTCGACGACGGCCGAGCTCGTGCGCGACGATCCGGACCTCAAGGTCCTGATCCTCACCGCGCACGCCTCGCTCGCCGACATCGAGCGCGCCGCGGCCGCCGGGGCCTCGGGCTTCCTGGCCAAGGACGGGTCCCTGACGGAGGTGCTCGGCGGGCTCCGGACGGCCCGGCGGGGCAGCCTGATCCTGCCCGACGGGCTGCTCGACCGGCTGTCCGCGGTCGGTGAGAGTGATCCGTCGATGGACCACTGGCAGCTCACCCCGCGCGAGCTGGAGGTGCTCGAGCTGCTCGGTCACGGACGCGACCCACGCGGCATCGCGAAGGACCTGGGGGTCAGCCTGAACACCTGCCGCGGCTACGTGAAGGCCGTGCTGGCCAAGCTGGGCGTGCACTCCCAGCTCGAGGCCGTGGTCGTGGCCACCCGCGCCGGTCTGATCCGACTGGGAGACTAGTGGCGCGACCGGGGAACCCCGGGAGCGTCCACCCTCCCGGTCTCGACGGGGGCACGCAGGGCCGCCGGCCCGAGCCCGACACGGTGCGGCGGGCGCTGCGGTGGTACCTGGTGTGGAACATGGTCGCCTTCGTCGGCGTGGCCGTCGGCGCCCTCGTCGTCAGCTGGCTGGTCGTGCGCAGCGAGGCCCAGCGTGACGCGGAGGTCGCGGCCAGGGCCATCGCGCACTCGATCGTGGCCCCCCTGGCGGACGACGACTTCCACGACGGGGACCCGGCCGCTCTCGCCAGGATGGGCCAGGTGATGGAGAACCGGGCACGGGACGGGTCGATCGCCCACATCAAGGTGTGGGACGACGCCGGGAAGGGGAGGGGGACGGTCCTCTGGTCGGACCTGGCACCCCTCATCGGGCAGAGCTTCGAGATGGAGGACGAGGAGTACGCCGTCTTCGGCACCAACAACACGGTGTCCGACATCTCGGACCTGCACAAGGTGGAGAACAAGATGGAGCGCAGCGACGGCCAGCTCATCGAGGTCTACACGGGGACGAAGGACGCGTCCGGTGCTCCGATCCTGCTCGAGATCTACCTCTCGACGGCAGCGCTGCCCACCGAGGTGCGCACGCGGATCCGCGAGATCCTGCCGCTGCCGATCCTCGCGCTGATCGCGCTCTCCCTGGCCACGTTGCCGCTGGCCGTGTCGCTCGCGCACCGCGTCGACCGCGGGCAGGTGCACATGCGGCGGCTGCTGATCAACGCCGTCGAGTCCACCGACCTCGAGCGCCGCCGGGTCGCGCAGGACCTGCACGACGGCGTGGTGCAGGACCTCGCGGGGATCGGCTACTCGCTGGAGTCGGAGGCCCAGCGGCTCCCCGGGGGAGGCGCGCTGCGGGAGCACCTGGAGCACATCGGCGAGATCCTGCGCCGCGACGTCGCCGCGCTGCGCACCCTGATGGCCGACATCTACCCGCCCGACCTGGAGACCAAGGGCCTGGCCCGCGCCGTCCGAGACCTCGGTATCCGGCAGAACCAGCCGCCCGGCGTCGTCCGCGTCGAGATCAACGGGCCGCTGGGCCAGCACCCCGTGACCGACCGGCTCATCTACCGTGCGGTCCGGGAGGCCCTGGGCAACGCGCTGCGGCACGCCCAGGCGAGCTCGGTCGTCATCCGCATCGCCCAGGAGGACGGGAGGATGACCTTCGAGGTGGTCGACGACGGGGTGGGCTTCGACCCGGCCGCCGCCGGGCCGGAGGGTCACCTGGGGATGCGCCTGATCTCGGAGATGGTCGTGGATGCCGGCGGCGTGCTCGTCGTGGAGTCGGTGGCCGGGGAGGGCACCCGCGTGCACGGCGAGCTGCCCCTGTGACGGGCACCGCGACGCGCGCCCGTTGAAGATGCGGCTGGGCGACGGCGCCGACACACTGTTCGCAAACCCCACCTGAGGGCGTCGGTGTGTCACCGTGTTCCTACGTGGTGGGACTCGTCCCAGCGCGGCCCTGCTCCCCCTGAAAGGGCACCCATGAGCTCGAGTGTGTCGACGGCACCGTTCAGCACCGCCTGGGCGAGGGACGTCGTGGCGCCCGCCATCCGGGTCGCCGTGGTCGACGACCACCCG
>DASSQL010000453.1:0-2006 GCA_035702525.1 Ornithinibacter sp.
CATGGTCTACCTCGTGGCGACGGCGCTGCTCGGCTTCAAGGTGGGCTGGACGCTGCCGAAGATGGTGCTCGTGATGCTCGCCGGCTGCGTGCCGTTCCTGTCGTTCTGGGTCGAGCGCCGGGTCGCCCGGGAGGTCGAGGCAGGCCTCGCGGCGGCGCGCCTATAACCTTGGCCGCGTGAGCGACGCCCCCCGCACGGACCCCGCCATGCCCCAGCACGACGACCCCGACCACGTGGTCGTCGAGGGGGGCGAACCGGTGCACCTCGCGGAGCGCCCTGTGCTCGTGGTCGACTTCGGTGCCCAGTACGCCCAGCTGATCGCGCGACGGGTCCGCGAGGCGAGCTGCTTCAGCGAGGTCGTGCCGCACTCGATGCCGGTGGCCGAGATGCTCGCCAAGGACCCCGCGGCGATCATCCTGTCCGGTGGGCCGTCGTCGGTCTACGAGGCCGGCGCCCCCTCGCTGGACCCGGCGCTGCTCGAGGCCGGGGTGCCGGTGTTCGGCATGTGCTACGGCTTCCAGGCGATGGCCCGGGCGCTCGGCGGCACGGTCGAGAAGACCGGGCTGAGCGAGTTCGGGTCGACGCCGGCCGACATCCTCGACACCTCGTCGACCCTGTTCAACGGCCAGCCGTCGGAGCAGTCGGTGTGGATGAGCCACGGCGACTCGGTGTCGCACGCCCCGGCCGGGATGAAGGTCACGGCCACCACGTCCGGAGCGCCCGTGGCCGGGTTCGAGGACGACGCCCGCCACCTCTACGGCGTGCAGTGGCACCCCGAGGTGCTGCACTCGACGTTCGGCCAGCAGGTGCTCGAGAACTTCCTCCTGCGCGGTGCGGGCCTGAAGGGGGAGTGGACCGCGGCCAACGTGGTCGACGACCTCGTCGCCTCGGTGCGCGCCCAGGTGGGCGAGGCCCGGGTCATCTGCGGCCTGTCCGGTGGCGTCGACTCCTCGGTGGCGGCCGCACTGGTGCAGAAGGCCGTCGGCGACCAGCTGACCTGCGTGTTCGTCGACCACGGGCTGCTGCGGTCGGGGGAGGCCGAGCAGGTCGAGAAGGACTTCGTGGCGGCCACCGGCGTCGACCTCGTCGTCGTCGACGCGCGTGAGCGCTTCCTGTCCGCGCTCGCAGGGGTCTCGGACCCCGAGGAGAAGCGCAAGATCATCGGCCGCGAGTTCATCCGGGTCTTCGAGCAGGCGGCGCGCGACGTCGTGGGCTCGCACTCGGGGGAGTCCGACCACCCCGTCGAGTTCCTGGTGCAGGGCACGCTCTACCCCGACGTCGTCGAGTCGGGCGGCGGCACCGGCACCGCGAACATCAAGTCGCACCACAACGTCGGCGGGCTGCCCGACGACCTGCAGTTCAAGCTCGTGGAGCCGCTGCGGCTGCTCTTCAAGGACGAGGTGCGCCAGGTCGGGCTCGAGCTGGGGGTGCCCGAGGGCATCGTCTGGCGCCAGCCGTTCCCGGGCCCCGGGCTCGGCATCCGGATCGTCGGTGAGGTGACCGCCGAGCGGCTCGACGTGCTGCGCGCCGCCGACCTGATCGCGCGCGAGGAGCTCACCGCGGCCGGCCTGGACCGCGAGATCTGGCAGTGCCCGGTGGTGCTGCTGGCCGACGTGCGGTCGGTCGGCGTGCAGGGCGACGGGCGCACCTACGGCCACCCGGTCGTGCTGCGGCCGGTCTCGTCCGAGGACGCCATGACGGCCGACTGGTCGCGGCTGCCCTACGACGTGCTGGCCCGGATCTCGACCCGGATCACCAACGAGGTGCCCGAGGTCAACCGGGTCGTGCTGGATGTCACGAGCAAGCCCCCGGGCACCATCGAGTGGGAGTGACTGCCCGCGCCCGCTGACTGCCCTGGCGTGCTCGATGAGCAGGACAACAGGGGGCACATGGGCCGGCAACCCGAACTGGGTTCTGCCGCAGGAGTGCGACTCGACCGCTCAGAAGGGGGGCTCGTCCGGGAAGGCGTCGCGGAAAGAGGGAACGGGGGTGACCGGCTCGGGTGG
>DASSQL010000454.1:0-4128 GCA_035702525.1 Ornithinibacter sp.
GCGACTTTGTGCAGGCCTTCACAAGACCGTACGCTGGCGTTCTCACCCGCGGGTCGGCACGCTGCAGCGCGCGACCGTCGCCCTCCCACCGGCCTCGCGGGCCCGCGAAAGGAGTCGGTGACCGCCTGTGTCCGCCGCCGCAGCGACCGCACGCCGGGGCATCCCCGAGGCCTCGGTGGCACGTCTGCCCGGCTACCTGCGGGCGCTGACCGCGCTGGCGCGCGAGGGCATCGCCTCGGTCAGCTCCGAGGAGCTCGCCACCGCCGCGGGTGTCAGCTCGGCCATGCTGCGCAAGGACCTGTCGCACCTGGGTTCCTACGGGGTGCGCGGTGTCGGCTACGACGTCGAGCGGCTTGCCTCCGAGATCACCTCGGCCCTCGGGCTCACCCAGGAATGGCCCGTCGCCATCGTCGGCATGGGCAACCTGGGCCGGGCGCTCGCCGCCTACCGCGGCTTCGCCGAGCGCGGCTTCCGGGTCATCGCCCTGCTCGACGGCGACCCGCGGATCATCGGCGAGACGGTCTCCGGCCGGCCGGTCCGCCCGATGAGCGACCTGCCGTCGCTCGTCGCCGACGACGGCCTGGCCATCGGCGTCATCGCCACCCCGTCCGAGGGCGCCCAGCAGGCCTGCGACGACCTCGTCGCGGCCGGGGTGCGCTCGGTGCTCAACTTCGCCCCAGCCGTGCTGGCGGTGCCCGAGGGCGTCGTCGTGCGCAAGGTCGACCTGTCGACCGAGCTGCAGATCCTGGCCTTCCACGGGCAGAAGGTCGCCGTACCGGAGGTTGTGTCCCCATGAGCCTGCTCGTCATCGGCCTGTCGCACCACGGTGCCCCGCTGTCCCTGCTCGAGTCCGTCACCCTCGACCCGGAGGGCCGCACCGACCTCGAGGTCACCATCCTGCGCTCCGAGCACGTGACCGAGGCCGTCGTGCTCTCCACGTGCAACCGCACCGAGGTCTACGCCGAGTGCCTCACCTTCCACGGCGCGCTCGTCGACATCACCAGCGCGCTGGCCGACGCCTGCTCCGCAGACCGCAACACCCTGCAGCCCCACCTGTTCGTGCACTACCAGGAGCGCGGCATCGCGCACGTCTTCAACGTGGCGGCCGGCCTGGACTCGATGGCCGTGGGCGAGGTGCAGATCCTCGGGCAGGTGCGGCGCGCGCTCGGCCGCGCCCAGCGCGAGGGCCACGTCGGCCCGGCCCTCAACGCGGTGCTCCAGCAGGCGCTGCGGGTCGCCAAGCGCGTGCACACCGACACCTCGATCGACCTGGTCAGCGGCTCGCTCGTGCAGGCCGGGCTGGCCCGCGCCGAGGCCGAGCTCGGTGCGCTCGGCGACCTCTCGGTGCTCGTCGTCGGCGCCGGCGGCATGGGGGCGCTCGCCGCCACCACCGCGGCCCGGGCCGGTGCGCGCACCGTGGTCGTGGCGAACCGCAACCACGAGCGGGCCCGCAGCGTCGCCGAGCGGGTCGGCGGGTCGGCCTTGCCGCTGTCGAAGCTCGACGAGGCCCTCGCCGGTGCCGACGTCGTCATCTCGTCGACCGGGGCGCCCGCCCGGGTCATCGTCGCCGACGACGTCAGCGAGGCCCTCGCGGCCCGCGGCGGCCGCCCGCAGGTCTACGTCGACCTCGCGCTCCCGCACGACGTCGACCTCGCCGTCGCCGACCTGCCCGGCGTGACCCGGGTGGGCCTGGCCGAGCTCGGTGACGACCTCGCCGACACCGGCTCGGCCCCGCAGGTCGCCGAGGCCGTCGACCTCGTGACCGAGGAGGTCGCGGCCTACCTGCTCACCCGCTCGGCCGTTGCGGTCGCCCCCACGGTCACCGCCCTGCGGGCGCACGCCGGCGAGCTCGTCGAGGAGGAGCTGCGCCGCCTCGAGCACCGGATGCCGAACCTCACCGACGCCGACCGCGCCGAGGTGCGCCGCTCGGTGCAGCGGGTCGTCGACAAGCTGCTCCACACCCCCACGGTGCGCGTCAAGGAGCTCGCCCGGGAGGGCCAGGGCGGCAGCTACGCGCGGGCGCTGTCCGAGCTGTTCGACCTCGACCCGGACGTCGTGTCGCTGGTCTCCGCATCCCCCGCCATGCCGGGAGAGGTCACATGACCACGCTGCGCCTCGGCACCCGCCGCTCCGCCCTCGCCACCACCCAGTCCACCTGGGTGGCCGACCGCCTGCGCGCGCTCGGCCACGAGGTCGAGCTGGTCGAGGTGAGCACCGAGGGCGACCGCGACCGCACCACACCCCTGGCGCAGCTCGGTGGCACCGGCGTCTTCGTCTCCGCCCTGCGCGCCGCCCTGGCCGAGGGCCGGGTCGACCTCGCCGTGCACTCGCTCAAGGACCTCCCGACCACCCCCGACGACGCCACCACGGTCGCCGCCATCCCCACCCGCGAGGACCCCCGCGACGCGCTGGTCGCCCGCGACGGCCTCACCCTCGGCGAGCTGCCGGCCGGCTCCACCGTCGGCACCGGGTCGCCCCGCCGCCGCGCCCAGCTCGAGGCCCTCGGCCTCGGCCTGGTCGTCACCGCCCTGCGCGGCAACGTCGACACCCGGGTGCGGGCCGTCACCGAGGGCCGGCTGGATGCCGTCGTGCTCGCCGCCGCCGGGCTGCGCCGGCTCGGCCGCCTCGACGAGGTCACCGAGCTGCTCGACCCGATCCAGATGCTGCCCGCCCCCGGCCAGGGCGCACTCGCCGTGGAGGTCCGCTCGGACGACGCCGTCACGGCATCCGTCGTGGCCGCCCTCGACGACGCAGACACCCGCGCCTGCGTCACCGCCGAGCGCGCCCTGCTCGCCGAGCTCGAGGCGGGCTGCTCGGCCCCGGTCGGTGCGCTCGCCGAGGTCGTCGAGGGGGTCGACGGCCCGGAGCTGTCGCTGCGCGCGGTCGTCACCACGCCCGACGGCTCCGTCGACCTGCGCCGCTCGCTCGTCGGCGACGTCGCCGACCCGGCATCCATCGGGCGTCGCCTCGCCCGCCTCCTGCTCGAGGACGGCGCCGCCGCCCTCATGTCCGACACATCCCCGCTGCCCACCGCAGTCGATCTCGCAACGGAGCGTGCCCAGTGAGCCCCTCCCGCTCGTCCACCCCCACCCGGATCCCGGCCCGCGTCGTGTTCGTCGGCGCCGGCCCCGGCGACCCGGGGCTGCTCACCGTGCGCGCCGGTGAGCTGCTCGGGGCCGCCGACGCCGTCGTCATCGACCAGGTCGCCCGCGAGGCCGTCGTCGCGCGGTGGTGTCGCCCCGACGTCACCGTCGTCGACGCCGGCTACGGCGAGCACGGCGAGCGGCTCACCCACGCGGTGCGCTCCAAGCTCGTCGTCCGGGCCGCCAAGGCCCACCCCGGCGGCCTCGTCGTGCGCCTGATGGACGGCGACCCGGCGGTCTTCAACGGCCTCGCCGAAGAGGCCTCGGCCTGCGTCAAGGCCGGGCTCGCCTTCGAGGTCGTGCCCGGAGTCAGCTCGGTCACCGCCGTCCCGTCGTACGCCGGCATCCCGCTGACCTCGAGCGCGTCCACCGGCCTGCTCGTCGTCGCCGCCGGCGCGCGGCACCCCGACCTCACCGGCGCCGTCGACCCCGGGGTCACCGTCGTCGTGCTCGGCCAGCCCGACCGGGCCGCCGAGGTGCTCCACGCCCTGGTCGCCGCCGGCCGCTCCGCCGACACCCCGGTCGCCGTCACCGAGCGCGGCACCAGCACCGAGCAGCGCACCGTGGTGACCACGCTCGGCGCCGCGGCGCAGACGATGGTCGACGGGCGCTTCCCCGTGCTGGCCGTCGTGGGGTCAACTGTGACCATGCGCGAGACGCTGTCGTGGTTCGAGACCAAGCCGCTGTTCGGCTGGGAGGTGCTCGTTCCCCGCACCAAGGAGCAGTCCGGCTCGACGATCGCCCGGCTCGAGCACCACGGTGCCCACGCCGCGGTCGTGCCGACCATCTCGGTCGAGCCGCCGCGTACCCCGCAGCAGCTCGAGCGCGCCGTCAAGGGCATGGTGACCGGCCGCTACGAGTGGGTCGGCTTCACCTCGGTCAACGCCGTGCGCGCCATCCGCGAGAAGTTCGACGAGTTCGGCCTCGACGCCCGCTCGTTCGCCGGGCTCAAGGTCGCCGCCGTCGGCGGGGTCACCGCCCAGGC
>DASSQL010000455.1:0-2859 GCA_035702525.1 Ornithinibacter sp.
ATCTTGGCCTTGGCGCTGGCCTCGAGGAACGAGTAGCCCATCAGGCCGACCAGGGTCAGCACGAGGAACGAGCCGGTCCCGGGGCCGAGCGCCCCGTCGTAGACGCCGATGACGAACCCGATCAGCATCGCGACCACCGTGTGCCGGTGCCCGGAGTAGCGCAGCACGGTCGCCTCGCCCAGCGACGGCCGGAGCAGGGTGTAGGCCCCGACGGCGATGAGCATGACCAGGATGATCGGGTTGAACGCGGCCTTGGGGATGTGCAGCCCGATGAGCGCCCCCGCCACCGCCCCGACGTAGGCCACCGCCGCCATCGGCAGCGCCGTGCGCAGGTCGGGCCGCACCCGCTTCCAGTAGGTGCCGGCCGCCGTCGCGGTGCCCCACACGGACGCGAACTTGTTGGTGGCGAGCACCTGCGCCGGCGCCGCCCCCGGCAGCCCGATGAGCAGGGCGGGCAGCTGGATCAGCCCTCCCCCGCCCACGACGGCGTCGACCCAGCCCGCCAGGAAGCCCGCGACGCCGAGCAGCGCGACGATGCCGAGGTTCGGGTCGGTCACGCCTCGGCGGTCCAGGCGTCGACGATGTCGAGCACGTCGAGCAGCTGGTGGGCGTGCGCGTCGGGCATCGCGGTCACCTCGACCCGCTGCGCCGCCGGGATGTCCGAGTGCGGGATCCAGATCGCACGCATGCCCACCTGCTGGGGCCCGTGCACGTCCTCGAAGACCCGGTCGCCGACGTAGACCGCGCGGCGCGGCGTGACGTCGAGCTCGCGGCAGATCGCCCGGAACGCCTCGGGGTGCGGCTTCACGTGGTCGATCTCGCTGGAGTACAGGTCGGCGTCGAGCAGGTCGAGCACTCCGTCACGCTCGAAGATGCCGCGGTGGTACTCGCGGGTCCAGATCGTGTTGGAGAGCACGCCGACCTTGATGCCGCGCGCGTGCAGCCCCTCCCACAGCGGCCGCACCTGCGGGTCGGTGAAGGTGTGCGGCTCCCAGAAGCCCCGGTAGGCCGCGAGCGCCAGGTGGTGCCGGTCGTGGTCTGCGTCGACCCCGGCGTCCTCGAGGATGTCGGCGAGCGCGGCCGACGTGTGCTCCTCGCGGCCGCGCTGCCAGGCCGCGGTCTCGGCCGCGAGGATGCGGTCGGCGAGCCGGTGCGCCTCGACCAGGTCGGCCTCGGGCACGTCGGGCGAGTCGACCGGGATGCCGTGCACCTCCCGGGCGAACAGCCGCCACTGCTCGGGCAGGTCGACCTGGTGCCAGGGCGTCAGCGTGCCGCCCCAGTCGAAGACGACCGCGTCGACGGGCTGGCTCACGAACGGCCGATCTCGGCGAGGATCTCCGTCACCGCCGAGTCGACCGCCAGGTTGCGCCGCTCACCCGAGCGGCGGTCCTTGAGCTCGATGGTGCCGTCGGCCAGGCCGCGCCCGACCACGACGATCGTCGGCACGCCGATCAGCTCGGCGTCCTTGAACTTGACCCCGGGGCTGGCCTGACGACGGTCGTCGAGCAGCACCTGCACCCCGCGCGCCTCGAGCTCACGAGTGAGCTCCTCGGCGTAGGTCGCGACGGCCTCGTCCTTGCCCGTGGCCACGACGTGCACGTCGGCCGGGGCCAGCGCACGCGGCCAGACCAGGCCCTGCTCGTCGTGGTTGCCCTCGGCGACGCACGCGACGGCGCGCGAGACGCCCACGCCGTACGACCCCATGATCACGGTGCGCAGCTTGCCGTTCTCGTCGAGCACCTTGAGGTCGAGCGCCTCGGCGTACTTCGTGCCGAGCTGGAAGATGTGCCCCATCTCGATGCCACGGGCCGACTCCAGCCCGTGCCCGCACGAGGGGCAGGCGTCGCCGTCGCGCACCTCGGCGGCCTCGATGGTGCCGTCGGCGGTGAAGTCCCGGCCGGCGACGAGGTCGATGACGTGGCGGCCCGACTCGTCCGCACCGGTCACCCACGCCGTGCCCTCGCTGACCCGGGGGTCGAGCAGGTAACGGATGCCGGACGCCTTCTCGGTGCCGAGGACACCGGGCCCGATGTAGCCCTTCGCCAGTGTCGGCGCCGCCGCGAAGTCCTTCTCGTCGAAGGCCTCCACGGTCGCCGGCTCGACCTGGGCGCCGAGCCGCTTCTCGTCGACCTCGCGGTCGCCGGGCAGGCCGATGGCCAGCGGCTCGCGGGTGCCGTCGGGGTGCACCAGCACGACGAGCACGTTCTTCAGCGTGTCGGAGGCCGCCCAGGCCCGCCCGTCCGAGCGGGGGAAGGCCGACTCGAGGTGCGCGACGAGCGTGTCGATGGTGGGGGTGCCCGGGGTGTCCTCGACGTGCGCGGCGGGCACGCCGGACGCGTCCACGGCATCCGGAACCGGTACCCGCACGGCCTCGACGTTGGCCGCGTAGCCGCAGTTGGTGCAGCGCACGTAGGTGTCCTCGCCGTTCTCGGCGGTCGCGAGGAACTCCTCCGACTTCGACCCACCCATGGCCCCCGCCATCGCCTGGACGATCACGTAGTGGAAGCCGAGCCGGTCGAAGATGCGCACGTAGGCGTCGCGGTGCAGCTGGTAGCTCTTGTCGAGCCCGGCCTCGTCGATGTCGAACGAGTAGCTGTCCTTCATCACGAACTCGCGCCCGCGCAGCAGGCCGGCGCGCGGCCGGGCCTCGTCGCGGTACTTGATCTGGATCTGGTAGATCGACAGCGGCAGGTCCTTGTACGACGAGTAGAGGTCCTTCACCGCGAGGGTGAACATCTCCTCGTGGGTCGGACCGAGCAGGTAGTCGGCGCCCTTGCGGTCCTTGAGCCGGAACACGTTGTCGCCGTACTCGTCCCAGCGGCCGCTCGCCTCGTAGGGCTCGCGCGGCAGCAGGGCGGG
>DASSQL010000456.1:0-4549 GCA_035702525.1 Ornithinibacter sp.
CCCGGGCAGCGCCGCGAGGCGATGCGGCAGGTCCGCGAGGCCGACTGGGCGACGGCCCCGGTGGTCAAGGTCAGCCCGCACGCCGGCGCGTTCGGGAGGCGCTGACGTGCGTCTCGTCCTGGCCGGAACCCCCGAGACCGCGGTGCCCTCGCTGCTGGCCCTGCTCGCCTCGCCGCACGAGGTGGTCGCCGTCGTCACCCGCCCCGACGCGCGGGCCGGGCGTGGCCGCACCCTCGCCCCGTCGCCGGTGAAACAGGTCGCGCTCGAGCACGGCATCGAGGTGCTGACGCCGCCGACTCCGCGCGAGCCCGGCTTCCTCGCGCGGCTGGCCGAGATCGCCCCCGACTGCTGCCCTGTGGTGGCTTACGGCGCCCTCGTGCCACGCACCGCCCTCGACGTGCCCCGGCTCGGCTGGGTGAACCTGCACTTCTCGCTACTGCCGGCCTGGCGCGGGGCTGCCCCGGTGCAGCGCGCCCTGATGGCCGGCGACGACGTCACGGGTGCCACGACCTTCGTGCTCGAGGAGGGCCTCGACACCGGCCCCGTGCTCGGCACCCTCACCGAGACGGTGCGCCCCGACGACACCGCGGGCACCCTGCTCGACCGGCTGGCACACGCCGGTGCGGGCCTGCTCGTCGCGACGATGGACGGCCTCGCCGACGGCTCGCTGCACGCGGTGCCCCAGCCGGGCGACGGGGTGAGCCTCGCGCCCAAGCTGAGCACCGACGAGGCGCAGGTGCGCTGGGGGCTGCCGGCGCACGTCGTCGACCGGCACGTGCGCGGCTGCACCCCCGCCCCGGGAGCCTGGACCACCTTCCGCGGCGAGCGGGTGAAGATCGGGCCGGTGCGGTTCGCGGCGGCCCCCGGCCCGTCCCGCGGGGAGGGCGTCGGCGGCCCGACCCGGGTGATGCAGGCCGGCGACGGGCCGGCATTGCAGCCCGGCGAGCTGCTCGTCAGCAAGCACGCGGTGCTGGTCGGTACGGCGTCCACGCCGGTCGAGCTGGGCGAGGTGCGCCCGCACGGCAAGAAGCCGATGGCCGCGGCCGACTGGGCCCGCGGTGTCCGCATCGCACCAGGGGAGCGCCTCGATGGCTGAGCACGACAAGCGCGGCGGCGGCCGGTCCGGCGGCGGGTCGGCCGGCGGCCGTGGTCCCCGGCAGCGCAGCGTCACCGCGCCCTCCGAGCGCACCCGACGGGCCGAACCGACCCGGTTCGCGGCGTACACCCTGCTGCGCGCGGTCGACGAGGGGTCGTACGCCAACCTCGAGATGCCCGCCATCCTGCGCCGGCACCGCCTCGAGGGGCGCGACGCCGCGTTCGCGACCGAGCTCGCCTTCGGCACCATCCGGTGGCAGGGGTTCTACGACGCCGTCATCGCCGAGGCGGCCGGGCGCCCCACCGAGCGCATCGACCCCCAGGTGCTCGACGTGCTGCGCCTCGGCGTGCACCAGGTGCTCGGGATGCGCGTCGCGACCCACGCCGCCGCCGACCAGACCGTGGGCCTGGCCAAGGTGGTCGCCGGGGCCGGTGCGAGCGGGTTCGTGAACGCCGTGATGCGGCGCACCAGCGAGCGTTCGCTCGAGGAGTGGCGCGAGGCCGTGGTGCCCGCTGGTGGGGGAGTCGAGGCGCTCGCGGTGCGGCACAGCCACCCACCGTGGGTCGTCACCGCGCTGCGCGCCGCCCTGATCGGCCACGGCCGCGCGACCTCGGCCACCGTCGACGCCGAGCTCGCCGCCCTGCTCACCGCCGACAACGAGCCGCCGCACGTGCACGTCGTCGCCCGCCCCGGGCTGACCACCGTCGACGAGCTGTGCCGCTACGACGACGTCGAGCCCAGCCACACCTCGCCGATCGGCATCGTGCTCGGCTCGGGCGACCCCGGCCTGATCCCGGAGATCCGTGACGGGCGGGCGGCCGTGCAGGACGAGGGCTCCCAGCTCGTGGCCCTGGCCCTGGCGGCGGCCGAGGTCCCCGACGACGTGCCCGCGCGCTGGCTCGACCTGTGTGCCGGCCCCGGTGGCAAGGCGGGAGTGCTCGGCGCCCTGGCGGTGCAGTCCGGGGCCGACCTCACCGCCGTCGAGGTCACGCCGCACCGTGCCGACCTCGTGCGCACCACGCTGCGTGCCCTGACCCGGCACGCGACGGGGCTGGGCCGCCGCATCGAGGTGCGCACCGCCGACGGCCGGGTGGTCGGCGAGGACGAGCCCGCGGCCTACGGCAAGGTGCTCGTCGACGCGCCGTGCACCGGCCTGGGGGCGCTGCGCCGCCGGCCGGAGGCCCGCTGGCGCCGGCAGCCCTCCGACGTCGCCGAGCTCGCGCCCCTGCAGCGTGCGCTCCTCGCCTCCGCCCTGGATGCCGTCGCACCCGGCGGGGTGGTCGCCTACGCCACGTGCAGCCCGCACGTCGCCGAGACCCGCTTCGTCGTGAGCGACGTGCTCAAGCGCCGGCGCGATGTCGAGGTCGTCGACGCCCGCCCGCTGTTCACCGACGCCGTCGGCCGCCTGCTCGACGGGCTGGGCGACGGGCCCTACGTGCAGCTCTGGCCGCACGTGCACGGCACCGATGCGATGTTCGTGGCCTTGCTGCGGAAGACCGCCTGACCGGTGTCGGTCGCCGACGGGCTCGTCTGGCGTTCTCCCACACCGGAGGACGCCGAGACGCTGGGTCGCCTGAACCACCGGGCCTGGGTCGACGCCTACTCCGACCTGCTGCCCGACGACTGGTTCGAGCACTGGACCGTCGACGACGCCATCGCCAAGTGGCAGCGCATCCTCGCGTCGCCGGTCCCGGAGGGTCTCGTGCGCACCGCGGTCTTCGACGAGGCCGGTGCCGCGGTGGCCTGGGTCGTGGCCGGCCCGACGCAGACCGAGGAGGGCATCGAGCCCGCGCGGCCGCTGGGGCTCTGGTCGATCTACGTCGCGCGCGAGCACCACGGCAGCGGGCTCGCGCGGGCGCTGGCGGAGTGGGCGCTCGGTGACGCGCCCGCCGAGCTCTGGGTGTTCGACGGCAACCCGCGCGCGGAGGCGTTCTACCGCAAGCTGGGCTTCGAGCGCGACGGCGTGGAGGCGCCGCACCTCGAGACGGGGCTGCCCGGAATCCGCATGGTGCGAGGTGACTAGGGTGTCGCGCGTGCAGATCTCCCCGTCGATCCTGTCCGCCGACTTCGCCAACCTCGAGCGCGAGCTCGGCGCCATCTCGAATGCCGACTGGGCGCACGTCGACGTCATGGACAACCATTTCGTCCCCAACCTCACCCTCGGCCTGCCCGTCGTCGAGGCCCTGATCAAGGTCTCGCCGATCCCGATCGACTGCCACCTGATGATCGACGACCCCGACCGCTGGGCCCCCGGCTACGCCGAGGCCGGCGCGAAGTCGGTCACCTTCCACGTCGAGGCGGTCACGGATGCCGTGGCGACCGCCCGCGCCATCCGCGCGGCGGGTGCTCGAGCGGCCTTCGCGGTCAAGCCGGGCACGCCGTTCGCGCCGTACGCCGACCTGCTCCCCGAGGTCGACATGGTGCTGGTCATGACGGTCGAGCCCGGTTTCGGCGGCCAGTCGTTCATGGCCGACCAGATGCCCAAGGTCCGCCAGGTGCGCGAGGCGGTGCGCCGGCACGGTGGCGAGGTGTGGATCCAGGTCGACGGCGGGGTCTCGGCCACGACGATCGAGCAGTGTGCCGAGGCCGGCGCCGACGTCTTCGTGGCCGGGTCGGCCGTCTACGGTGCCGAGTCGGCCGCCGCGGCCGTCGACGACCTGCGGGCGCTCGCCGCGCGGCACGCGCACGGATGAGCGACCCGGCATCCCTGCTCGACCGGCTCGCCGACAGCGGCGGGTACGCCGCCGACCTCACGATCACCGAGGGGTTGGCTCCCGGTGAGGTGCTCGAGGGCGTCGAGCTCGAGGCCTGCCGCTTCGAGCGGGCGGTGCTCGAGGGCGCGGTGCTGCGCGACTGCACCTTCACCGACTGCGTGTTCGTCGGCTGCAACCTGAACCGGGTCGACCTGTCCGGGTCGCGGTTCAGCGACTGCACCTTCGTCGAGTGCACGGCACTGGCCGTGATCTGGACGCGCGCAGGGGAGGCGACCCTGTCGGCCCGACCGTGGGACCTCGAGCGGTGCCGCCTCGACCTCGCCTCGTTCCAGGAGGGTGCGATCGCCGGCTCGCGGCTGGTCGGCTGCTCCCTGCGCGAGGCCGACTTCGGCGGCGCCGACGCCCAGCGGGTCGACTTCGGTGCGAGCGACCTCAGCGGCGCGGTCTTCGTCGGCACCGACCTGCGCGGGGCGAGCCTGGTCGGCGCCGTGGGCTACGCCTTCGACCCGTCGGTGAACCGGGTGCGCGGGCTGCGGGTCGAGGCGACCGGCGCTGCCGGGCTGCTCGCCGCCATGGGGCTGGTCGTCGAGGACTGACGCCCCTCGGCGGGGCGTTCCGCGGTGCGGCACGGGCCACCCCGAGCTGCCGCGTGCCCGCCTACGGTCGGGGTGCTCGGGGCGCAGTGCGACGCTCCCACCGAAACGAGGTCTCGCCCGTGTCCGTCCGCAAGCAGCCGTGG
>DASSQL010000457.1:0-5672 GCA_035702525.1 Ornithinibacter sp.
TCGGTGCCGGGCGGGCAGGGCCGGTCGTCGCGGATCTGCCCCGAGCACAGCCGCACGAAGGTCTGCGCCTGGATCTTGACGGCCTGCGGCCCGAGGTCGGCGACGATGTCGGACGCCGTGCCGAAGAGCAGGTCGCCGACCAGGATCGCCGTGGAGTTGCCGTAGGCGGCGTTGGCGCTGGGGGTGCCGCGGCGCACGTCGGCCTCGTCCATGACGTCGTCGTGGTAGAGCGAGGCGAGGTGGGTGAGCTCGACCCCGGCCGCCGCAGCCACGACCCGCTCGTCGACGCCGTCACCGAGCTCGGCCGCGAGAAGGGTGAGCAACGGCCGGAACCGCTTGCCGCCGGCCGCGGTGAGGTGCGACCCGGCCTGAGCGATGAACGGGTCGTCGTGGTCGACCCGTGCCGCGATGAGCGCGTTGACGGCGGCGAGCCCGTCGGCGAGCTGCACCCGCAGCCGCTCGGAGGCGCCCGGCAGCTCGAGCACCGCCGGGGTGCCGCGCTGAGCCGGTTCCGCCGTCACCGGCGTCACAGCAGGAACTGCGAGGCGTTGCTCGCGATCTCGAGCAGGAAGCTCGGCACGATGCCGAGCACCACGGTGGCGGCCACGCCGACGGTGATCGCGACGGTGGAGCCGATCGAGGGCGTGAGCACCAGGACGACCTCCTCGTCGTCACCGGCCGGCGCGGTGAAGTACATGAGAACGATCAGCCGCACGTAGACGAAGGCCGTGATGGCCGAGGCGAGCACCGCGATGACCACGAGCAGCACACCACTGGGGCCGGAGGCGACGGCGGGCGCGAACGCGGCGTACTTCGCCGTGAAGCCGGAGGTCAGCGGGATGCCCGCGAAGGCGAGCAGCAGGAACGAGAACGTCGCCGCGAACACCGGGTGCTTGCGGCCCAGCCCCGCCCACTGCGACAGGTGCGAGGCCTCGGAGCCACCCTGGCGCACCATCGCGACCATGCCGAAGGCGGCAACGGTGGCGAAGCCGTAGGCGACGAGGTAGAACATCACGCCGCCGATCGCGGCCTGCGAGAACGCCAGGACACCGACCAGGATGAAGCCCGCGTGCGCGATGGAGGAGTAGGCGAGCAGGCGCTTGACGTCGGTCTGGGTGACCGACAGGACCGCGCCGACGACCATGGTCAGCACCGCGACCACGTAGACGCCGTTCTGCCAGTCCCAGCGGTTGGCGCCCACGCCGACGAACGCCACGCGCAGGATCACGCCGAAGGCGGCGAGCTTGGTGCAGGCGGCCATGAAGCCGGTGATCGGGGTGGGGGCGCCCTGGTAGGCGTCGGGGGTCCACGAGTGGAACGGCACGGCACCGACCTTGAAGAGCAGGCCGACGAGCAGCAGCACCACACCGGGCAGGAGCAGACCGCCGAGGTCGCCGGAGGCGGTCGTGATGGCCACCGAGATGGCCTTGAGGTCCGAGGACCCGGCGTAGCCGTAGAGCAGGGCGGAGCCGAACAGGAAGAACGCGCTCGAGAAGCCGCCGAGCAGGAAGTACTTCAGGGCGGCCTCCTGCGAGAGCAGGCGTCGGCGCCGGGCCAGCCCGGTCAGCACGTACAGCGGCAGTGAGAGCACCTCGAGGCCGACGAACATCGTGATCAGGTCGTTGGCGGTGAGGAAGACCATCATGCCGAGCACCGCGAACAGGGTGAGCGGGAAGACCTCCGAGGTGGCGTACCCGGCGCGGGTCGCGACGTCCTCCTGGTTCGACCCGGGGGTCGAGGCACCCATCGGGGTGAAGGCGTCCCCGCCGACCCCGCCGAAGGTCTCACCCATGATGAGCACGCTGATCACGGCGAGCAGCAGCAGGGCGCCCATCAGGAAGACCGAGACGCCGTCGACGACGACCGAGCCGCCCAGGGTGATGGTCATCGAGTCGCGCGACCAGACCAGCAGGGCCGCGAAGGCACCGACGAGCACCAGCGTGGTGAGCCAGACCTGGATGCCGTGCCGGGACCGGCGGGGCGCGAACGCCTCGACGAGCACGCCGACCAGCGAGCCCGCCACGACGATGAGCATCGGGGCGATCGCGGCGTAGTCGACGTCGACGGCCTGGAACTCGGTGGCTGCGGTCACGGCGGCGGTCACTTGGCGCTCCCGGAGGCGGTCGTCGGGTTGGGATCGGTGACGCCGACGTAGACCAGCGTGCGGTCGACGGCGGGGTTGAGCAGGTCGAGCACCGGCTTCGGGAAGAACCCGAGCAGGATGAACGAGGCGATGATCGGCACGACGACGGCCTTCTCGCGCAGCGACAGGTCGTGCGGTGCCTCTCCCTCGGCGAAGCTCGGCTTCGGGCCGGTCATCGTGCGCTGGTACATCAGCAGGATGTACAGCGCCGCGAGCACGGTGCCGAGAGTCGCGATGACCGCGGCGGCCTCGTAGCGCATGAAGGTGCCCTGCAGCACGAGGAACTCCGACACGAACGACGACAACCCGGGCAGCGCCAGGCTGGAGAGCCCGACCACCAGGAAGGTGCCGGCGAGCACCGGGGTGACCCGCTGCCAGCCGCCGTAGTCGGGGATCCGCTTGGAGCCGCGGCGGGCCACGAGGAACCCGGCGAGCAGGAAGAGCCCGGCGGTGGAGAACCCGTGGTTGACCATGTACAGCGTCGAGCCCGCGCCGCCGACCGTGGTCAGGGCGAAGATGCCGAGCACGATCAGGCCGAAGTGGCTGATCGAGGTGAACGCGATGAGCCGCATCATGTCGGTCTGGCCGATGGCCAGCAGGGCGCCGTAGATGATCGAGATGACGGCCAGCGTGATGACGACCGGGGTCGCCCACTGGGCGGCCTCCGGGAAGAGCTGGAGGCAGAACCGGATCATCCCGTAGGTGCCGACCTTGTCGAGGATGCCGACCAGCAGCACCGCGGTCGCGGGGCGTGCCTCGGTCGCGGCATCCGGCAGCCAGGTGTGCACCGGCCACATCGGCGCCTTGACGGCGAACGCGATGAAGAACCCGACGAACATCCAGCGCAGCGCGTCGGTGGACGCGTCGAGGTTGCCGGTGAGGTTGCTGATCAGGAAGCCGCCGTCGCCGCCGGGGCCGGCCACGTAGACCGCGATGACGGCCACGAGCATGACCAGGCCACCCGCGAGCGAGAACAGCAGGAACTTCACGGCGGCGTACTGCCGGCGCGCGCCGCCGAACAGCCCGATGAGGAAGTACACCGGGATGAGCATCGCCTCGAAGAAGACGTAGAACAGGAAGACGTCGGTGGCCGCGAAGACGCCGACGATGAACGCCTCGAGCACGAGCATCAGCGCGAAGTACCGCTTGTTGCGCGCCGCGAGGGCGTGGGCGGCCTCGGCCGCCTCGTCGTCGGACAGCGACTCGTCGACCACGGGGGTGAGGTCGTTCCACGCGGCGAGCAGGCAGACCGGCACCAGGATCGCCGACATCACGATGAGGGACAGGGCGATGCCGTCGACGCCCAGGGCGTAGGACACCCCGAACTGCGGGATCCACGAGTGCACCTCGGTCAGCTGGAACTGCTCGGTGGCCTCGTTGTCGAAGCGCACCCACGCGAGGACGGCGAGGACCAGCGTCACCAGCGAGAAGCCCAGCGCGACCGGCTTGGCGTGGCGCGCGGAGCCACCCGGGAGCGCGGCGACGACGACGGCGCCGAGCAGCGGCACCACCATCATCAAGGTGAGCAGGGGCAGGGAGTTCACTGGATCACCCACAGAGCGCCGAGGACGGTGACGACACCGGTGAGCATCGTCAGGGCATACGACCGGGCGTACCCGGTCTGGAGGCGACGCAGCCTCGAGGAGAACCCGCCGACCAGGGCGGCGAGGCCACCCACGGCTCCGTCGACCCCGCGGGCGTCGGCGAACACCAGCCCGCGGGTCAGGTGGATGCCGGGGCGCATGAACAGGCCCTCGTTGACGGCGTCCTGGTAGAGGTCGACCCGGGCGGCACGGGTGAGCGTGTTGCCCTTGGGCGCCACCTCGGGCACGACGTCGGCGCCGTAGCGGCGCCACGCGAAGAGGACACCGGCGATGACCAGGGCGAGGGTGAGCGTCATGATCAGCCAGGCCGGGATGACCGGGTGGTCGTCCGGCGACTCACCGACGACCGGCGCGAGCCAGGTCGTGATGATGCCGGTCGGGCCGAGGATCAGGCCGAGGAACGCCGAGCCCACCGCGAGCACCATCATCGGCACCGTCATGGTCAGCGGCGACTCGTGCGGGTGCTGGTCGTCCTCCCACCGCTTCTCGCCGTGGAAGGTCATGAAGAACAGGCGCGACATGTAGAAGGCGGTGATGCCGGCACCGAGCATCGCGGCGCCGCCGAAGACCCACGGGTTCCAGCCGTCGCCGACGAAGGCGGACTCGATGATCTTGTCCTTGGACCAGAACCCCGAGAACGGCGGGATGCCGATGATGGCCAGCCAGCCCAGCCCGAACGTGACCCAGGTGATCTTCATGACGAGCGACAGCGCGCCGTAGTGCCGCATGTTGACGCGGTCCTTCATGCCGTGCATGACCGACCCGGCCCCGAGGAACATCCCGGCCTTGAAGAAGCCGTGGGTGAGCAGGTGGAAGATCGCGAAGGCGTAGCCGACCGGGCCGAGCCCGGCGGCCAGCATCATGTAGCCGATCTGGCTCATCGTGGAGGCCGCAAGGGCCTTCTTGATGTCGTCCTTGGCGCAGCCGATGATCGCCCCGAAGATCAGCGTGATCGCACCGACGGTGGCCACGGCCAGCCGGGCGTCGGGCGTGCCGTCGTAGATGAAGTCGGACCGGACGACGAGGTAGACACCGGCGGTGACCATGGTCGCCGCGTGGATCAGCGCGGACACCGGGGTCGGGCCCGCCATGGCGTCACCGAGCCAGGACTGCAGCGGGAACTGCGCGGACTTGCCGCAGGCCCCGACGAGCAGCAGCAGCCCCATCGCGGTGAGCGCCCCCTGGTTGGCGTTGGCCACCCCCGCGCTGACGGTCTGGTAGTCGACCCCGCCGAAGGTCACGAACATGACCATGATCGCGATGACCAGGCCGAGGTCGCCGACCCGGTTGACGAAGAACGCCTTGTTCGCGGCGGTGGCGTACGCGGGGTTCCAGTTCCAGAACCCGATGAGCAGGTACGACGCGAGGCCCACGCCCTCCCAGCCCACGAACAGCAGGAGGTAGGAGTTCGCGAGCACCAGCAGGAGCATCGACGCGATGAACAGGTTGAGGTAGGCGAAGAAGCGCCGCTTGTCGGGGTCGTGCTCCATGTACCCGATCGAGTACACGTGGATCAGCCCGCCGACGAAGGTGATCAGCAGCACGAAGGTCATCGACAGCGGGTCGACGAGCAGCCCGGCCTCGAGCTGGAAGGAGCCCGCGGGGATCCAGTTCCACAGGTGGAGGTCCATCGCCCGCGACTCGGGCGAGAGCCCAAGGAGCTGCACCATGACGACGAGCGCGACCAGGAAGGAGGCCCAGGGCATCGCGGTGCCGAACAGCGCCCCGAACCGGTCGGTGCGTCGCCCCCCGAGCAGGAGGATGGCGGCACCGGCCAGCGGCAGCGCGATGAGCAGCCACGCGTAGGCGGAGGCTCCGCTCGCGTCGACCGCGGCCATCGAGCCGCCCTCGGTGATGAGTGAGGTCACTGGTGCTCCTTACAGCTTCAGCAGGTTCGCGTCGTCGACCGAGGCCGACCGGCGGGA